>JAPUHG010000238.1 GCA_027297845.1 Gammaproteobacteria bacterium
ATACTGAAAGGTTTTTTGCGACAGGTCCCATTGAATCGTATTGCGCAGCCAGAAGAGATAGCAAACGCGGCGCTATTCCTGGTATCGCCAGCAGCGTCGTATGTTACTGGCATCTCATTACCCGTCGACGGTGGATACCTCGCCTAATGCAATCCGGCTGCTAGTCGTTACATTCTGCGGACGGCGCGCCTTCTTCGCTATCGGCAATGGGTCTGTGAAAACGCAGTACGAAGCGATCGGTTTTCCCGCGTATTCCTTCCGCGTACATGGGTGCGCTCAGATCATCTTCCGGGTTGCGCAAAAATTCTGCAGAACCATCGAACGCAAAACCAGCGCTTTCGATTTCACATCGTACAACCATCATTTCGATACGGTGCAGACTGGTCGCCGCCTCAATTTTGTCAGACCCGGAATTAGCGCTGTGATCGATTACGCCGAGTACGCTCCCCGGTCGGAGTGAGCGATAAATTCTGGACAACATGGTCGGCCCGTCGATTTCCGGCCAAGAGCCGTCTCCGGGTCGAAAATAAAGATCATGATAGGAAAGTATCAGCATAGCGGCATCGATTTCGCCGTCAGGCAACTTCAGATCTTCCGGCGGCATGTTCAAACGTTCCACATTCGACAGCCGGTCATCGGCAAACCTTGTTGCCAATTCGTCTTTGACAAAGTCCAGATAGGCCTGGTTGTTGTGCGCATAAACCTTTCCTTCCGGTCCAACGAGATAAGAGAGAATCTCGGTGTAATAGCCTCCGCCCGAAAACATATCGAGCACGGTCATACCAGAATCTACATTGAAAAATTCCAGCACTTCCGCGGGTTTTCGCGTAGCGTCCCGCAACAGATCTGCTTCCGGTCGGGATGAATTCGCGACTGCCAGCTGGTAGGGCGACATGGCGGTGCTTTCGGCGCCAGCCTGCTCGGCGGCTTCAGGATTCGTTTCTCCCGCCGCCTGGGATGCCGGCCCCCCGTTCCCGCATGCCGCCAGAAAAAGTGACATCAGGATAATTCGCCATTGTCTGCTCATAAGGTTGCCCCCATCGGCTATTGGCTGGTCTGTTCCTTGCTGTGGACCGCTATTGATAGACCTTGTCGTGAAATTTGGCAAGCGCCAACGCGCCGGAGCGCTTGATTTTGCGACAAATTGCGGAAAAACAGTGCCAACAGCTCAAATACGATCAATGATGCGGCGCAATAATACTGTCTAAAACGGTTGCCAAGCGAGTATCCATTGCGATTTTTGGGGCAAAGCCCGATAGCCAACTGGCGATATCTGCTGGATAATGCTCTCCTGACCATTGCCTGATGGCATCCCGGAGAGCGACCGGAGCCTTGGCCTGTTCACACCAGCAGAACAAGAATAACGACAGTATGCGGGGCTCCGCAGAGCGATGTAAGCGCCCCGGCCACTGCATATCCTCATCGCGCTGGTGGGCCGGACCTGATTCTTCCTTCGTTTCACCCCGGTCGAAAGAAAGTAGATGAGAAGACTGCCACTAAAAACCCAATTGATCATGATCGCTGTGTTGCCAGCCCTGCTGGCGATCATTGCTTTCGCATGGCTGCACAGTAATCCACAGTTATTGGAGAAAACCGGCATCCAGTCCTCATGGATGTTCGCCTTCGTTGCCTCCTTGCTAATCGTTCTGCCTGGACTGATTTGGGCATGGAGCATTGCAGCTCGGCAGCGCGCCAACAGCAACGTGATTTCGGCGTTGATGGATGTCATCGAGAAAACTGAGTCCGACGACATCGTGTCCGGTATTGCAGACTCGGATATGCGTTCGCTGGGAGAAAGCGCTGAATCACTACGGAAAAAACTTATACAAGCGGTCGATCCTGCCTACCATCTCGACTTGATTCTCGAAAGTGTCAATGATGCCATCATCGTCAGTTCTTCGGATGGGTTGATTAGACGAGCCAACAGTTCTGCGTGCAAGCTGATTGGCTACCAGGAAAAAGAACTGGTCGGAATGCCGATCCAGAGTATTGTCAGCCCCGACCGCAAGGACGCTTTCCCGCTGGAAGCCACCATCGACGAGGCAATTGATACGGTGCTTCTCTCGCGAGACGGTAGCAGGATTCCGGTATCGGTATCGTGCTCAGTGGTAACCACCGCCGGTCCGCGATTCCAGGGAAATATTTATATTGCGCGAAATATCAGCGATCGCAAGCGCGCGGAAAAACGCATTCGCTACCTGGCCCGATATGATGCACTCACTCGTATTCCCAACCGAATGCAGTTTCAGCATCTGCTACAGCGAAATATCGCGCGTGCCAAACGCAGCAAGCTGGAACTGGCAATGCTTTACCTCGATATGGATCAATTCAAGGAGGTGAATGATACTTTTGGACACGCCGCAGGCGATCAGTGCCTGGAAGTCATCGCACAAAGATTGCAGGCGGTCCTGGGAGAGAATGTAGTAATAGGACGTTTGGCGGGCGATGAGTTTGGCATAATTCTCGAGGGTTTTGCCAACGATAAGGAAGCGCGCTATCGGGCATCAGATGTCGCTCGTTTGATACTCGATAAAATCAATGATGCGTTCTATATCCAGGATTCTGAAGTATTTATTACCGGAACAATCGGTATCGCCTGTTACCCGCGCGATGCGGATAATGTCATCGATATTATCCGCAATGCCGACGCGGCGATGTATCACGCCAAGCAGAATGGCGGTAACACCGGCCAGCTCTATCTCCCGGAAATGAATGCCGCCGCAGTTGAACGGCTGATGCTGAAAAGCAAGTTGCGCAGAGCGCTGGAGCGCAACGAATTGATTATCCGGTACCAGCCAAAAATAGATTTACGAAATGGCCGGGTTGCCGGCGCGGAAGCACTGTTGCGTTGGCGTCTACCCGGACATGGCGACATAGCCCCGTCACGGTTTATCCCGCTCGCAGAAGAAGGCAGCATGATCACCGAAATAGGGGACTGGGTGTTACGAAAAGTCTGCACTGACTACAAGCGGTGGCAGGAACATGTCCCATCGCCCGGACGAATAGCGGTAAACCTGTCGTTGAGGCAACTGATGCGACCCAACGTATCCAGGAGAATCCGGGATATTTTTCGTGAAACGCAAGTGTCTCCAACAGCATTGGAACTCGAACTGACCGAGACCACGCTAATGCATGATTCGCGACGAACGATCCGCATCCTGGATGAGTTCTATGCCATGGGCCTGCATTTGGCCGTTGACGATTTTGGAACGGGCTATTCATCGCTAAGTGCGTTAAAGGACTTTCCTATTTCGACGCTAAAAATAGATCAGAGTTTTGTACGCAATGCCGACGTAGACCGTAGTGATGCCGCAATGGTCAAGACGATAATCGAGATGGGCAGAAACCTTGAGCTCGAAGTCGTAGCCGAGGGTGTGGAAAACCAGGCTCAGCTCGAGTTGCTCAGAAAATATAATTGCGCCTATGCACAGGGACATTTGTTTGGAGAGTCGATTAGCGGCACAAAATTCCGCGATCTTTTAATTTCGCAAAACGAGGGCACCAGGCAACATCAGTCTTTGTTTGCCTGACAGGCAATACGCATTATTGTAATGTGCTTCCAACCGGAGTCTGACGATTGTGCCTGCCAGTAGTGACAAGCTTGGTCGAGTGATGGTTTTGCGTGCTGCGGGCCAGCCACTTCGACTGGAACAGAGAAAAATACCCAAACCTGGACCTGGCGAGGTCTTGATTCGTGTTACTGCCTGCGCCGTGTGCAGAACCGACTTGCATCTTGTTGACGGCGAGCTGCCGGATATCTCCTATCCCATCGTGCCGGGGCACGAAATCGTTGGCCATGCGATTGATACCGGCGACGGCGTGATTATTGGAAAAGGCGTTCGTCTTGGCGTGCCATGGCTCGGTTATACCTGTGGTCGTTGTTCCTTTTGCCGGGGGCGAAAAGAGAATCTTTGCGATGAAGCCAGGTTTACCGGCTACCAGATAGACGGTGGGTTTGCCGACTATGTCCTCGCCGACCATCGTTATTGCTTCCCATTGCCGGAAAGCTACAGCGACGAACAGGCAGCTCCCTTGCTTTGTGCGGGACTTATAGGATATCGCTGTCTGCGCATGACCGGGCAAGCCCGCAATATTGGAATATATGGCTTTGGCGCGGCGGCACACATAGTCGCCCAGGTGGCCGCGCACCAGGGAAGATCGATTTTCGCCTTTACCCGTGCGGGTGACACGGTGGCCCAGGATTTCGCGCGCTCTCTCGGTGCGGTCTGGGCCGGCAGTTCGGAAGATGACCCCGGCATAAAACTTGACGCTGCAATAATTTTCGCGCCCGCCGGAGAGCTTATTCCCAGGGCATTGGGGCAGACCAGTAAGGGAGGCACTGTCATCTGTGGTGGAATCCACATGAGTGATATCCCGTCATTTCCGTACAGACTGCTTTGGGGCGAGAGAGTCTTGCGTTCAGTCGCCAACCTGACCAGAGAGGACGCTCGGGAATTTCTCGAAATTGCGCCGCTGGTACCCGTGCATACACGATTTACGACATTTGATCTCGAAGAGGCGAACACTGCGCTGGATCAGATTCGGGACGGGCAGCTAACCGGCGCCGCCGTGTTGGTCCCTTGATAATGAAACACTATATTTACTGCTGGTTCCTCGTTCTTTTGTTTTTTTCGGGGCCAGTCTCCGGCGAAAAGGCAAATACCGGAATAGTCAGCAAAGTCTTTGATGGCGACAGCCTCATCGTCAAGCTGGCGCAGGGCCGTTCCGTTGAGATACGCCTAGCGGAAATCGACGCGCCGGAAAAGGATCAGCCGTTCGGAGATCAATCTCGCAATGAGCTGAGGAAAATACTTGGCGGCAAACCCGTTCGAATAGAAATCTATGATGTCGATGCATACGGACGTGTCGTCGCTCACATTTACCGGCTCAGTGATCAACTGCACATTAACGCCTGGATGGTGGATCATGGACTGGCATGGGTATACCCGAAATACGCCGAGGACCAGAACTTATTCGCGCTACAGAAAAACGCCCGGGAAAAACATCTTGGCCTATGGGGCCTTTCGGGGAACCAGCCAATTCCGCCATGGGAGTGGCGACACAGGAAATAAGAGCAAACAACTGATCATTGCTCTGCGTCGGCCGGTGGTGTTTCTTCATCGACACTGAGAATGGCGTGCAGAAGATTGTCCTGAAAATTGATATTGCTGGTCAGCCTGGTGTGTTCCACACAAAGAAAAAACGCATACTCGATATCGATAAAACTCCACTCGTGTCGCTGGACCGTTGGATCGTGAGTCCGCCTGGCCAGCAGCGAAGCCTTGGTAACCGTTCCGTCACCAGGTTCCATCATCAGGTGATCATAATTGACCGCCTTGTTTGGTTTATCAATCTCTCGCGGCGAAGCCCTTAGCACCGGCCTGCCATCGACTTCCTCCACCACTAATCGCGCCGGAGTTGGTCGGCAATCGCCGCCAAAAACGATCATCTTCACATCCGGTTGTGGCGCCTTAACCGAAAGCGACCAGACAAAACGCCTTGCCCTTTCGAGATGTTTCGCAAAATATGACTGCAACAACCGCAAATACTCCTCGCCATCCGAAGGATTTTCATATTGCGTGACAATTTCCTTTTCAACCTTAGGGTCAAAAATCGAAAACTGAAAACTGCGCCAGGTCTCGACATCGAACAGATCGCTATCCAACGCTTTGCCATCGACAGAGATCAACGATCGGTAAATCGGATGTGGAAGCATTTGATAACTGCTTGGCCAACTGGCGACCAACTGCGCTGAAAGCCTCCCAAAACCAACTTTCTGACCACCAATAATCGCCCTTAGCGCGCTGATTGTCCCAAGACTTGGTGTGCCCAAAAGAATTGCCCGGCGAATGCGTGATGCCCCGTAATTGTTAACCGGAAATTCATTGTCGCTTAGTTCATCGCTCGGACCATAACGAATGAAATAGCGCGTTATTGTCCCACCCATACTATGAGCAACAACATCCACTTCGAGATCGGGATTTTCGTAATCGCGCCGAATAGCTTTAATTAGAGCATCCAGCTTCCTGACCGCCGCCAGGTTATCCTGCCGCCAGTCATAGGCAAGAACATAGTACCGGCGTTCCCCCGGCTTAGCCGGCGTCCCCGGCACAGACTCAACAAAACCGCCGGCTCTTTCAAGCACATTACGCAACCGTCCATAGAAATCCTGGCCGGCGATTGCATCGGTCAAGCCAGTCACGACGAGAGAAGATTCCTCCGGTTCCAGCGTGTCGGGATTAACCTTTAGTTCAAGATCAGCAAAATCGGAGACCAGAATTTTGAACGCAGACCCGGGCCAGACCACCTTGCCATTGGGGAAACTCAACCGCGACCCGAGAATCCCCGGTATCAAAATTATTGGCGGCTGATCCGGGTTTCCCTGCTGGTAGCGATAGAGTCTTTCCAGGTCCGGTTTATCGAACTGTGCGCAGCCGCCAAGAACGACAAGGATCGCAACCAGGTAATTGCGCGCCCTTATTTTGACTCGTTGCTGTGCCACCATTCCCTGAATTCTTCGCAAAGTCCATCTTCGTTGAGAATCGCACGCAAGACGCCATCGATAATTACCGACTCGCCATTCTCACGGTTAAAAGTACACCGCCAATGTGCTGTGCCGGCACGATCCGACCAATCGATAACGTTATAGCGAAATTTGACGTCCTGCTGCTTGGTTACCGCCCGCTCCACGGCATCCGCTATTTGCTGCCGGCCCTTCAAAACCTCCTGAAACGGGGTCCAATGGTAATGGGCATTTTCGGTAAACATTTGCGCAAAGCCAGCGGAGTCTCTGCTTTCCCACGCGGCACCCATCGCCTGAATCCAGTTCTCAAACACCTGGTACGAACGGCGTTCTGGCAGATCATTCATTCGGCACTCCAGTTAATCGCAAATTGGCACCGCGGCACGCCAAAAGAAACATGCATATCACTCGGGCAAAGGGTCCGCCTGATTTCCTATGTCGACCAGTACTTTCCACTCACCGTTTCTCTTGACCCAGACATTCAGGTATTTCCCTCGTCTTTCCAATACCCCTGCTTCGGTATCAAGAGACAACAACCAGGTGCCCCAGGTGTAGCCCATGGTAGCACTCCCGGATACGGTTCCGTCCTGTGGCGTCCAGCGCAGCGTGTATTCCCCGGCCATCGATTTTTCAATATTATCAACACCCGAAACCGCTGGCCCGTTGCGTGGCAAAATCAGCGCATCTTCAACGAGAAAAGTTGCAAAGGCATTCGCAGGCCCTTCCTCTCCAGACAGTTGGTCAAATCGCAGGTCTGCCTCCAGCAAGGATTTTCGCTCGGCTGCAAAATCGATAGGGGTAGCACAGCCGACGAATACCCCGGCAATCAGAACCGGCAGACAAAACTTCGCAATAATCATTTGCTGCTCCAGCGGCATATTCCGCCCACGATCAGGGAATCAGCCACATACAATACATCGGCCTAATCAATAAAATCGTCGGGTAATTCTTCATCCGAGCGCACCAGCGGCTCCCAGAAATCGTGTAATTCCTCAATGCTGGTTCCGTGTTCTTGCAAGTAGCGATCTAGCATCCCGTCAATGATCGCATTCGCTTCGCGCAGGTTGCTGCGCCTCTTTTGCAGGTCTTCAACCAACTTGGCTCTGCTCCTGGCGCCGAGAAAAAATTCTGCCTTGTCCACCAGATAAGAATGCACAAGTTGATTGCGTTGCTTGATTGCCTTGTGAACCTTTTTTCTTTCAGCCGAAGTGAAAAATTCCTGCTTGCGTACCGACCTGAACAACTCACCCAGTGTTTGGCTGGAAAGTGCCGCGCTGAGACTCTTATCGGGCCGGCCTTCGAATTTCGCATCCTCATACTTGGTCAGCAAAGCCATCAGCAAACCCAGCGCATATTCCAGGCACTGAGCCGCGTGAATAGTCGCGCCGAATTCCGCGAACACCTTTTCGAGTTCGCGCGGATCTACCGGCAAGGCCTGGTTCAGATTTTCCGTTTTCTGATCAGTCATTTTTCACCCGGCGGCCTGTCATCCCGTTTCCTTCCTTTCCCGCCCAGACTCAGAGCCTGGCTCAGAGCCTAGAACGAAGATTCTGGCTGCGTGAGAAAGATCTTTTCGTCATCGGTGGATTCGCGTGCGAGGATTTTGTTTCGATGAGGATATCTCCCAAAGCGGACAATTATGTCTCGATGCGCATTCGCGAAACCGAGGAAACCATTTAAAAGATCTTTATGACGATCCGACGCCTGCTCGCGAAGAGTAGCAAAAAGCGCAACGCATTGGTCCTGATCGGCCATGTCCTCGGAGTGCTCCAGCGGAAAATAGGCAAAAACGCGCTCGATGGGCCGCAGTTCCATATCCAGTCTTCTCGCCAGCATCTGACGACACCAGTCGCGTGCCAGGTGATCGTTTGCAAATGAACGCGCATCATCGCGGTAAATATTCCGGCTGAATTGATCCACCAGGATGATAAGCGCGAGCATGCCTCTGCCAGAGTTTTCCCAATCCGCCAGATCCCCATTGCATGCTTCCTCGAGCTTGGCCCGATAACTTTCTGATATCTCCCGATCGACATCCTGGTTTTTGGACCACCAGATCGATTTTTGCGCCTTCGCAATATCAGCATCGTCTTCCTGCTCTCCAAACCAGAAGCGCAATATCTCGTCGGCAGCATTGCTCATCGTCATTTATCCTGTTTTTACGTTCGTCATCATTATTGATTATTCGCAACCAGATTCCTTACCGGCAGCAATTCCTCCGGCGCTTGTCGCTCGGCTATCGCCTCATTCATCAGCTTTGCCAATTCCGCGTCCGGCGAGTCACGGATGATGGAATTTGCCCACTTCTCTTTGTTGGGCCAGGCGGCATAGGCCACCCACCAACCATCGTCCCGATGATGGAGGCGCGATCCCAGGCCCCCTCTTTGCTGCTTTATCAGCTCGGTCATCTTCGTCCAGGCATCGATGAACTGTTGCTCCATGCCCGCATGCAACCGCCACCGATAGAGCACATAGAAGTCGGCTTTATCACTCATCAAAAAAATCGCTGATTGCCGCTAGAACTATAACCACCGCCGGACCGTAGACCGGTATTCACGGTACTGGTCGCCAAAGATTCTCTCCATCATCGCTTCTTCACGAATAATGAATAATTGCCGGATAAGCAAAATGAACCCCGGCACAAGCAACCATGGCGAAAAGCTACCCAGCAACACGCTGACGCCCATCAGCACCAGGATCATCCCCAGGTACATCGGGTTTCGGGTAAATCGGTATAATCCATGCGTCACGAGTGTTGTTGACTCTTCCATCGGCTTGATGGCCGTCTCTGCGACTGCAAAGGCCCGGGCTCCCCAGCCCGCAAGTGATACACCAAGGACTAAAGGCAGCAAGCCGACATAACGGAACGGCTCGTCAAAAAGCTGCATCAGCGGCCAATATTTGTGCACAGCCACCTGACCCAGGATAAACAACAGGAGATACACGGGTGGGACTATAAGCGGCTTTTTTTCGGCTGAATCCTGCATCGTTAACCTCTTAGGCTCATGAGCCGTTCGATAATTATACAGCAGGCCGGTTTCTTGATAGTTGACGGCAGTGCGCCCAACAAGAGCAAGTGCTAGGCTTGGGTTCATATGAATCAGCCCAACTAGTTATCGATGATCAAGAGATTTTATGGCGAATTGAGCCGACGCAATGTCGTCAGGGTCGCGACCGTCTATCTGATCGCCGGATGGCTGGCGATCCAGATTATCGATGTCGCGTTCCCATTGTTGAAAGTTCCGGAATGGGCTGGATCGATGGTACTGATATTGCTATTGATTGGCTTTCCTTTCGCGTTGATCTTCGCCTGGGCATTTGAATTGACTCCCGAAGGCCTGAAACGTGAGGAGGACGTTGACCGCAGTCAGTCGATAACCCCGCACACCGGACGGCGCATTGATTTCGTCATCATCGGGTTGCTGCTCATTGCGGTAATTTATTTCTTTCTCGAGCCGAGGATTTCCAAGGAGCCTGCGGAGCCCACAGTAGAAACTCAGTCAGTTTCTGAAGTTTCGCCTGCCAGGAGCGACGTTATATCGGTGGCGGTGCTTCCTTTTGTCAACATGAGCAATGACCCGGATAACGAGTATTTCAGCGATGGCATCTCCGAAGAACTCCTGAACGTCCTGGTCAGGATTAAGGGACTCAGGGTTCCGTCAAGAACATCCTCGTTCGCCTTCAAGGGCCGGAATATGGATATCGCCGAGATTGCCAGCGCCCTTGGCGTAGACCATATTCTGGAAGGCAGCGTACGCAAGGCTGGCGATCGGGTACGTATTACCGCGCAGCTCATCGATGTCGCTACCGATACCCATCTTTGGACGGAAGCCTTTGACCGGAATCTCGATGATATTTTTGCGGTGCAAGACGAGATCGCACAAGAAATCGTGGACGCAATCCAGGAAACGCTCTCGGTCGGAGAAGTTGGCAATGCCGCAGCCGCTGTTGCCGGCAACCGGCCGCCATCAGGAAGTGTCCAAGCCTACGAATTGTACTTACAAGGCCGGCACTTCCTATATCGGCGCGGTGATGACCTGGAGAAGGCATTGGCCCGATTCAAGGATGTGGTTCAGGCGGATCCGGAGTACGCGGCCGCCTGGTCTGGCCTGGCTGCCACCTATATCGTTTATCCTGACTACCTGCCGATGGACCGGCCACGTTCGCTGATCGATGCGCGTTTCGCAGCGGAAAAATCGCTGAAGTTAAGACCGGGCCAGGCCGAACCACTGGCCGTACTTGGCCTGGTTGCGGCAGAGGAGTCTCGCTGGGCGGACTCCATGGCGTATTTTGACCAAGCGATCGCGCTGAACCCCGGCGAGCCTTCGGCCTACCTTTGGCAAGGCATCCAGCTGCTCAAGATCGGATATACGGAAAAGGCGGAACATGTCTTGCGCAAGGCAGTGGAACTGGCGCCCGGAACCGGCGTCAACAGTTCCTGGTTGGCTGGGGCGTTGTTTTTGAATGGAGAAGTCGAGGAGGCTGAGCGATACGCAATCCGGGCACAGGATCTGGGTCACTTTTACTCATCACTGATTCTGGCTGAAATTTATGACGCGCGAGGGGACATAGAATCGGCCGCAGAAGCTATGGATCGCTGGCACCGAGCTATGCGAATCGAGCCGTTCCAGCCCACCAGCCTAGCCTATGCAGCCCGCGGTAACGATCGACTCGAAAGTGACGTTATAGACTGGGCCCTGAACGCCAAAAGCACCTTAGGGCTCGGCGTTGCGGTCGGTCCGCTTGCGATTGTTCGCTCGCCGAAGGCCCTGGATTTGATGCGGACGCTGTTCACCAACTCACACTCGATGGTCTCGCATTTGTGGTTTCCCAGATATGCCTATCTCAGAACGATGCCGGGAATGGCAACACTGCTGCAGGACCTGAACCTGCAAGAATACTGGATGGAAAACGGTTGGCCACGCTGGTGCAGGCCCAGTGGCGAAAGCATGGTCTGCGAGTAGGGTAGCTGAGTTGGACTGACGCCAGACGTCATGATTTACCAACAAACTAGTTTGAATTGCGAAATTACCGGTCCGGTTCTTCTTCCAGATCGTGGAATTTGTCGCGCAGGTCCGCTTCGCGATCGGTAATGATTTTTTCGAGCACCCTGATGCGTTCTTCCATCGCTTTCAGTTTTTCCGCTGCCGAATCGTTTTCAGCCCGCAGTTCGGCGTCTTTGTTGCCGCCATGCCGGCTATTTCCGCGCAAGCGCTTCCCCTGCCTGCGTGAAATGATCGCTGCTTTGAAAACCCAGGCAACACTCAGGATGGTGGCCAGCGACAATATGAATTCGTATCTACTCATACGAGATTAGCCTTGGATAGACTGAGCTATTCAAGATCGAGAAACTTCTCTCGCAAGGCTGTCTTGCGATCGGTGGCAATACGTTCGAGTACTTCGACGCGTTGCTGCAGATCATCCGCGGTTGCCGATAAAGGCGAATCGCCTCCCGAATGGCCGCGCGAGGATATTCTATGCAGGGTGCCCCACACGAACAGGCCACGACAGCAAAAAAAACAACACGCAATAGCCGCGATCAATAACCAATTAGCATCCATAAAAACCCCCTGCCGGAATCATTCCTGGTTTCTCAATTTATCGAATTCCCGGTCCAGCTGAAAACGTTTCGAGGTTACATAGCGCTCCATTTTCTGCAAGCGGGCCTCGACATCACGAAAACGATACCGCACCTCCGAGAATGTCGCCTTCGGCGCACGTCTCATTGCCCGATCGAAAGCTCTTTCCGCGGTCGTTCTTTCCGGTGTGTTTGGCTGCCGCGGCACGATGAAAACCAGCAGTATGTAAACCAGGCATAGGGTCTGGAAAAACAGCATGCTGAAAAAGGTAACCAGCCGGACCGCCGTTACATCGAAGCCAAAATAATTCGCTATTCCCGCGCAGACGCCGCCAAAAATCCCATGTTTTGGGTCGCGGAAAAACCGGCGTGTTGGAAATTCCTGATATTGGCTCATGCCTACTCCGTTTCCCGGTCACTGGAACGCCAGAACCGATCCTCATAATCCCGACCGTAATAGGAGAGCGGCCGGTCGCGGAGCATCAATCCGAAAATCACATACGCAATAGCAACCGGCCAAAATGCCAGGCAGATCATTGCGACCACGGCAAGTATGCGAACCCCGAGAACATTGAACTCGAATCTTTCGGCAATACCCGCACAGACCCCAAGGATCATGCCGTTTTCCCTATCTCTGTACAGCATATGTGCTTCTCCTCGACACGTTTGCTCTCCCGTCATGTTCTTTTCCTCCAGTCCGGAATTTCGTCATCCAGAATGGTCTCCAGCGTGTTGACGCGACTCTCCATTCGTTGCGCGATATCCCACAGATCGGCCAGCAGTTTTTCATCCCCTCCACTAAGACTTCCCGACTGCTTCCACTTCGTCACGTAATGCAGAATGATCGCCAGCGGCGCAATCACGAGCAGGGCAATCATCGCCAGCGTTTCAACCATCATTTTTCATCCTGTCTATAAATACTTGCTTCAGGCTGATTTTTCAGCGGGCCGAATTTTCTTTTTCAAGGCAGCCAGTTCCTTTTCTACTGCCTCTGAGGTTTCCAGGCCGGCAAACTCCCGATCGAGATCTTTTTGCAATCCCAGGTCGTATGAGTCTACTCGACCTTCAACATTGTCCATTTTCCGTTCAAATTGCTCAAAACGAACCAGGGCATCATCGATCTTGTAATCGTGAATTTTCTTTCTCAGCTCGAGCCGGTTACCGGCCGTACGATGGCGCAGCAACAACGCTTTTTGCCTGTTTTTTGCATCCGCTATCTTTAATTCGAGGCGGGCTATATCGTCATTGAGTTTGGCCAGGCCCTCTTCGATGAGTTCATACTGGTGGCGTAGACTGGCAACCGCTTCGGCGGTCTGTGATTTTTCCGCGAGCGCTGCCTTGGCCAGATCGTCCCGGTTTTTACTGACCGCCAGTTCCGCTTTGGCCTGCCACTCCTTTTCCTCATTTTCCAACGCCGCCAGTTTCCGATTCAGTCCTTTCTTGTCAGCAATGGCCCGCGCCGCGCTTGACCGGACTTCGACCAGGGTGTCCTCCATCTCCTGAATCATCAGGCGAACCAGTTTCTCCGGATCCTCCGCCTTGTCCAGAATGGAGTTGATATTGGAATTTACAATGTCGCTGAATCTCGAAAAAATACCCATGGAACCGTCCTCAATCAGATCAAAATACCGTGTTTTTAGGTTCTTACAGTAATTATATTGCGAATTTCATGCCAACCAGCGCCAGGACACTTAAGCCACTGTTTTAAAAAGCGAAACTCTGAAATGCCTCTGACAAACCGTAAACAAATATTAGTCAAATTGCCTGTTTAATTGGTTTTTTATTCATATTTTCGCTATTTTAGCTAATATGACCATCCACGGACCCGAAACCACACCGATTATCGGCGAAGCACCGTCCTTCCTGGAAATGCAGGAGCATGTATCGCGGGCCGCGAAGCTGAATAAACCTGTGCTGGTTATCGGTGAGAGAGGTACCGGTAAGGAACTGATTGCCAACCGCCTGCATTACCTGTCCGGCCGCTGGGAAAAACCACTGATCAAGCTCAACTGTGCGGTACTGACAGAAAGCATCCTGGAGAGCGAATTGTTTGGCCACGAAGTTGGTTCATTCACCGGCGCGGTGAGAACCCATTTCGGTTGTTTTGAGCGCTCTCATACGGGGACGCTTTTTCTCGATGAGTTGTCGACGATCCCCGTGCGCATGCAGGAGAAAATACTACGGGTAATCGAGTATGGGGAATTCGAAAGAGTCGGCGGCACGGAGACCATTCATGTCGATCTCCGCATCGTTGGCGCCAGCAACGAGGATTTGCCCCTGCTGGTTCGGCAGGGCCATTTTCGCCCGGACCTCCTGGACAGGCTGGCTTTCGATGTCATCGCGGTGCCACCGCTGAGGGCTCGAGAGGAGGACATCCTTCAGCTGGCAAACCATTTCGCCTTGAATATCGTCAGTGAATTAAAACGCGAATTCTTTCCAGGATTTTCGCACCGTGCAGCATCGTCCCTGCTGAGCCATTCGTGGCCCGGCAACGTTCGCGAACTAAAACACACGGTAGAACGCTCTGTTTATCGATCCGACCAACCGGAGAAACCGCTGGTGGAAATCGTTTTCGATCCTTTCGACTCGCCCTACATACCCGGGCGCATGCCGGTGCCGAAACGACGGGTTCAAAGCATAAAACATCCGCCGGCAAGTCCAATGGATTCGATTGAGCCCTCAGCGACAAAAACCCACTTTCCACTGGATTTGAAAGGAACGGTCGGCAACATGGAGATACACCTGGTGCGCGAGGCGATGAAAAAAGCGAGATTTCGCCAGCCCGAAGCTGCTAAATTACTGGGTCTTAGCTATCACCAACTGCGTGGTCTTTTGCGCAAGCACAACTTACAGGACGAACTGGGTCGAAAAAGACACCAGGAACAATAAACCATGACAACCCAACCCACTCGCCTTTTGCGTTCCTATATGAACCGGCGCACCAATGACGCCACGGCACAGGTTGCGTTCCTGGAGGGCTTGATGAGCCCCGATATGTGCGATCGTGCGATCGCGCTCGCGGAAGATTCGCCGCTGCTGGAAGGAAAAACGGGAGCCGATCCAAAAACCGATGAGGGCCGGGACTCGACGGTGCGCTTTATCTGGCCATCACCGGATTCGAGCTGGCTTTTCGATTTCCTCGAAGATGCGCTGATGAAATTGAACCGTGGGTATGGCTTTGAACTAACCGGTTTCTATGACGGAATACAGATAGCGACTTACCAGACAGGCGGCCACTATGACTGGCATCTCGACCTCGGGCCTGGCGTGTATTCGAGCAGAAAGCTGAGCCTGACTGTGCAATTGAGCGACCCGGCGGATTACGAAGGCGGCGAGCTTGAATTTCTTTCGGCAACCGATGAACTCGGCCCGCGCAGCCGTGGCTCGCTGATCGCGTTTCCATCCTACCTGGCGCATCGCGTGCGGCCGATAACCAAGGGAACCCGTCTTTCGCTGGTGTCCTGGATTGGCGGGCCGCCGTTTCGCTAACCTGCCAGCGAATCTTCGAGCAATGACTCGAGCCTGGAGAAGCGCTTGATGTAATCATTGTTTGCGCGGTGAATCACCTCGTATGCCTCTTCGCATCCATACACATGGGTGATCTCCGTTTTCGTGCCTTCATCACTTTGTGGCGCCTGTTTGTAGGTCAGCAAATAATGGCGTAAGCGGTCGATCATACGGTTCGGACAGTCTTCGATGTCACGCCAGCGATTGAAGGCCGCATCGCCCTTCATCACCGCAATGATCTTGTCGTCGGCCTCACCGCCATCGATCATCCGCAGACCGCCGATCGGCCGGGCTGCCAGCAGAATATCGCCATGCGAAACCACTTTTCGGAAATGACACAAATATCCAGCGGGGCCTGGTCGGCCACGATTTCCTTGCGCCCGGTGCGTTGCTCACAAAACTCCGCAATTTCCTCATTGCACCAGGTCTGCGGTATCAGTCCATACATGGTCGGGCAGACGTTGGAATAGGCCTGCGGCCGATCCACTTTCAAATGCCCGGTCGACTTGTCCAGTTCGGACTTGATGGTGTCGCCGGGAACGACTTCGATATAGGCATTGACCAGCTCCGGAAAATCATCGCCAATCGGAATGCCATGCCAGGGGTGCGCCTTGAACAAATAGCCGAGCAGGTTCCAAAGCGACTCTTTAGTTTCAGACATCGATGCGAATCAATTCGTATAGGCCGGTGGCCATTCTTTATCTAAATCTTTATAACGCTCAAACAACAGCGTCGACCTGCTGACCATCGGTATGGTTTTGCCGCGTATCATGACGAAATCGGCGAAGGTGCTGAGTTCCAGCGGGTCACCGCTCCAGATCACCAGGTCGGCCTCCACGCCAACCGAGACCGAACCATAAGATGCCTGCAAACCAAATATTTCCGCCGGATTAATGGTCAGCGCACGCAATGCGGTCTCATAGGATAGCCCGTTCGCTACGGCTACGCCCGCCGCCTGCTTCATGTTTCGCGAATTGTGCGAATCGCCGGAGGAAAAAGCCACCTTAACGCCAGCCTTATCCAGCCTGGCGGCATTTTCAAGCGTTGAGCCCAGCGCTTCAAACTTGCTCGGCAGATTCTGCAGCGGATCGAGGATCACCGGTACGTTGGCATCGGCCAGTTTGTCAGCCACGATCCACGCCTCGGCGCCACTGTAAATCACCAGGCGTATGCCAAACTCGTTGGCCAGGCGCAATGCGGCTTCGATGTCGCTCGCCCGATTAACTGTCGCCACGATCGGACGTTGGCCATTGAGCACTTCCACCAGGGCATCCAGGTCCTGCCTGCCCAGCCGATAGGCCCGGCGCCGGCCCTCTGCATATCCTTCACGATTGGCGGCATAGTCGCGGGCGTCCTGTAATGCCTCGCGGAGCAACAACAACGCGTTGGCACGCGATCCGCCGGTCAGCTGAGCGCCGGTTTCGCCCAGCATGACGAACAAGGCGCTGTTGCGGGCGACCAGAAAGTTTTCGGTTGAGCCGAGGTGTATGACGCTACCGAGACCGACGATCGGCGAGTTGCTGATTTCCTGGTAAAAACCGGCCTGCGGCGCAACCATCGCCCGCGTGACGCCCTCAATGCGATTGATTGGAATCAATGTAGAGCGCGGATTGATAACATCGGCAAGCTCAAACGAAGCGGTATACCTTGCATCGGTTTGAAAAACATCCACTGACTCCTGGACCAGGCTAATCTCCGCAGCACCGAAGTAACTGTATGCATCAAAAAATCCTGGGGTGACGATACGGCCGTTCGCTTCTATGCGCTCGGCGCCATCCGGAATCTGAATGTCGCTGCCAAGCGCAACGATATGGCCATTTTCCACCAACACTGTTGCATCGCTAAGAATGCCCCGCTCGGTCATCGTGTGAACCGTGGCGCCGGTAATGGCGATTACCTCGGCCGTCAAAACGCCAGGTGCGAGCACCAGGGAGACAATCACTGCCAACAAATATTTGCTCTGACGAATCATTTGATCTCTCCATCGATTTCGAGAATCCCCAGCATGAAATCGGACTTGGGTTGTCTTGCCGGATCGTTGCGGTCATAAACCAGCGCGCCATCGATAAAAACATTTTCGGCGTGAGTGTAAACACTGAACGGATTGCCATCCCAGATCACCAGATCCGCATCTTTGCCAACCGCCAGCGTCCCGGTTTGATCGATGATGCCAAGTGCCCTGGCTGGATTCTCGGTCAACCAACGCATGGCATGTTCTTCCGTCACCGGAATCCCGCTTCTATTTGCCGCCGCAATAACTTTGGCAGCCTCCTGGTTCAGCCTCTGGATGCCCATCGACGAATCCGAATGAACAATCGCGCAGGCACCCGCCTTATCGACCAAAGCGATATTCTCGCGGACACCGTCGAAAGCCTCAATCTTGAACCCCCACCAGTCGGCCCACATCGAAGCACAGGTACCGCTTTCGGCGAGCAGATCTGCGATTTTGTATGCTTCAATCGCGTGGTGGAACGAGGTAACCTGGTAGCCAAACTCCTTCGCGACATCCAGCATGACGGCCATTTCGTCGCCACGGTAGCAATGATTGTGGATCAGAATTTCGCCATTCAAGACGCCAGCCAGCGTCTCGAGGCCCAGGTCCCTGGCCGGCTTTTCATCGGACTCACCATCCAGGTACTCCTGCCAAGCCCGGTTGTATTCCTCGGCCGCAATCCACGCGGCACGATAACCGGCCACATTCCCCAAGGCGTTACTCGGCCCCACGCTCTTGCCCGTTCCATAAACGCGCTTCGGGTTTTCGCCACAGGCCATCTTCAGGCCATACGGGGCGCCAGGAAATTTCATGCCTTGCATAGTGCGCGAGGGCACGTTCTTGACGGTTACGCTGCGACCGCCGATCAGGTTGGCCGTACCCGGCAAGATTT
>JAPUHG010000239.1 GCA_027297845.1 Gammaproteobacteria bacterium
CGTTCGTGTGCAGACTGTTGCAGTTATCAAACAACGCATACAAGGCCTGCAGCGTCGTGCGTATATCATTGAACTGAATTTCCTGGGCATGCAGGCTGCGGCCCGATGTCTGGATGTGATACTTGAGCATCTGACTGCGCGGCCCGGCGGCATAGATTCCGTGCATCGCCCGCGCCCAGATTCGCCTGGCCACCCGGCCGATGACGGCATATTCAGGATCCATGCCGTTGCTAAAAAAGAAACTCAGGTTTGGAGCGAATTCGTCGATTTTCATCCGCCGGCTCAGGTAGTACTCGACCAGCGTAAAACCATTAGCCAGGGTAAATGCGAGCTGGCTGATTGGATTAGCGCCCGCCTCGGCGATGTGATAACCGGAAATCGATACGCTATAGAAATTTCGCACGCGGTTTTCGATGAAATACGCCTGCACATCACCCATCATGCGCAGCGCAAACTCGGTGGAAAAAATGCAGGTATTCTGCGCCTGATCCTCTTTGAGGATATCGGCCTGCACGGTACCGCGCGCTTTTTGCAAGGCCTCGGCCTTTAGCTTCTCATAGGTTTCTGCGTCGACCAGTTGATCGCCGCTGACGCCCAGCAGCCCGAGACCAAAACCATCGTGTCCGGGTGGCAGATCGCCAGCGTAAACGGGTCTTTTCCGCTCCCCGTACAGCGCATCTATTTTCTTCTGTGCCTCTCCAAAAAGACCGTTTTCATGCAAATAGCGCTCAACATTTTGATCGATCGCGGTATTCATGAACATCGCCAGCAGCATTGGCGCCGGACCATTGATCGTCATCGACACGGAGGTTGACGGCGCCAGCAGATCAATGCCGGAATACAGCTTTTTCATATCGTCCAGGGTTGCGATCGAAACGCCGGAGTTGCCGACACGACCGTAAATATCAGGTCTCTCGTCGGGGTCCTCGCCATACAAGGTAGCCGAATCGAAGGCCGTCGAAAGCCGGGTTGCCTCGTGCCCTTCAGCCAGGTAATGAAAACGCCGGTTGGTCCGTTCGGGGGTTCCTTCGCCGGCGAACATCCGGGTCGGATCCTCCTCGGTTCGCCGATACGGATAAACCCCGGCCGTATAAGGATAAAAACCCGGCAGGTTTTCCTCCATCAGGAACCGCAAGGTATCTCCCCAGCCGCGGAAGTCCGGGGCAGCGATTTTCGGAACCTGGATATGACTCAACGATT
The DNA here is from genome assembly GCA_027297845.1 of Gammaproteobacteria bacterium. Taxonomy (GTDB): domain Bacteria; phylum Pseudomonadota; class Gammaproteobacteria; order Steroidobacterales; family MnTg04; genus MnTg04. The sequence continues at coordinate 1,201 of JAPUHG010000239.1, forward strand.
CGCTGAAATTGCTCCCGGTAATTACCTTGCCACGCACCTGGTAACTGTAGGTTTCTTCCCGCAAGGCCTGTTTTCTGCCCGGCCATTCACGGAGTAGCCTGAGACCATCGCTGCCCACTTTTTCCAGGGCGCCGTTATAGGCCTGGCGCAGCTCGCCAATCGAGCGATCGCCTTTCTCGGCGAGCGCGGACTTGGCAAAGGGCTCAAGTTCGGCCGGCAGCGTCTTGTCCTGCAAGACCTCCAGCGCACGGTAACAGGCCTGCGCCTGGTCCGCGGCAGCGGCCCGCCAGGAAATTTCCTCGTGGCTGGCTCTCCCGTTGGCGGCAATTTCGGCGAGATAGCGGGCACGTTCCGGTGGCACGATCGCCTGCTTTCGCAGGTCGCCGGTCGGGCCAGGATTGGTGCACTCCCATTGCCCGGGGTCGCTGTTTTCCAGGGCCGCCATGCGATCGCAAAGCTCCTTGAACAATCGGTTGACGCCAGGATCGTTGAACTGGCTCGCGATCGTGGGAAAAACCGGAATATCCTCGTCGGCGGTTTGAAAGGCCAGCCGGTTTCGTTTCCACTGCTTGCGAATATCGCGCAGGGCATCTTCGGAACCGCGTTTCTCGAACTTGTTCAGCACCACCAAGTCGGCATAATCCAGCATGTCTATTTTTTCGAGCTGGCTGGCGGCGCCATAATCGCTGGTCATGACATAAACAGACAAATCAGCCAGGTCGACGATCTCCGTATCGCTCTGCCCGATTCCAGCAGTCTCGATGACAATCAGGTCAAACCCTGCGTAGCGCAACATCTGCACACTGTCAGCCAGTATCTCGCTGGTCGCCAGGTGCTGCCGCCGAGTGGCAATGGAGCGCATGAAAACCTGGCCGCCGGTCAGGCTGTTCATGCGAATCCGATCGCCGAGCAACGCTCCACCGGTACGGCGGCGCGTTGGGTCTATGGCGAGCACCGCGATTTTTGCAGCCGGGAAATGGCGTAAAAAACGGTTGAGCAGCTCGTCGGTCAGACTGCTTTTTCCAGAACCGCCGGTACCCGTGACGCCGACGACAGGAGGCCGGTTGTCCGATTCGCTCCAGGTGTTGCGCAAGGCATCCAGGCGCTTGGGTTCGTCGACCGCCTGCTCCAGCAGGGAAATCGTCCGTGCTATGGCCTGCTGATTATCCGGCGAAAGCTCTGCCGGTTGAAAATCCACTGCCTGCCACTTGCTCACGCGTCTGCACACATCATCGATCATCCCGTCCAGACCCATCTCCATGCCGTCTTGCGGCGTGTAGACCTTTTCTACTCCATAAGCCTCCAGTTCTCGTATTTCCTGCGGCGTTATGGTTCCCCCGCCACCGACGACAATGCGGATATGTTCAGAACTTTTTTCCCGCAACATGTCTACCATGTAACGGAAATATTCCATGTGGCCGCCCTGGTACGAGCTGATCGCAACCCCATCGGCATCCTCCTGGATTGCCGCGTTGACGATATCGGCCACGCTGCGGTTGTGCCCCAGGTGGACTACCTCGGCGCCATGGGATTGCAGGAGGCGGCGGATAATATTGATCGCCGCATCATGGCCATCAAATAATGAGGCCGCCGAAATAAAACGCAGCGGCGAGCGCCCGCTGGCGGTCGCAGTAGCATGAATCTGGTCGGCAACAGTACTCATTTAAAAGGATTTTGACCTGTGTGAACGCGCACAAATGAGTATACCGGGAATCGAGAAAACCAGCTTTGGGGCGAGGCAAGCGGCATGTTGCAATGCAACAACAAAAATCTGTAATGCAGTGTTGCGCGCGGATGACTATAATACTGCCGCCTCCGGTCGTGCCGCACCGTAACGCCGGCGCGCAACACGACAACCGTTCCCATCTGGATACCGGGGAACTCACGGAATTTACCAATCGAGCGGGCTTTGGCGGCTCAGCAGCGCCCTTGCCTTTGAGCCAAAGAGTTACCTCAGGAGACATAAATGGAATTGTTCAACACCATGGATGCGAAGGAACACGAACAAGTCGTGTTTTTTCATTGTAAGCACAGTGGCCTGAAGGCCATTGTCGCCATTCATGACACCACTCTGGGTCCGGCGCTGGGCGGACTACGCATGTATAACTACGGCACCGAGGAGGAGGCGCTCAAGGATGTCTTGCGTCTATCCAGAGGCATGACCTACAAGGCTGCGGTCGCTGGTTTGAATCTCGGCGGCGGCAAGGCGGTGCTGATCGGTGACCCGAAAAAAGACAAGAGCGAGGAGCTGTTCCGTGCCCTGGGTCGGTTTATCGGATCCCTGGGTGGCCGTTATATTACTGCTGAGGATGTCGGTACCAGCGTCGAAGACATGGACTATATCTACGCGGAAACCGATCGCGTGGTCGGCGTTCATGAAGTCCATGGCGGTAGCGGCGATCCTTCGAGGTTTACGGCATACGGTACTTTGCAAGGTATCCGCGCCTGCCTGATGAAAAAATACGGGCACGCCGACGTCGCAAAAATGAGTTATGCAGTGCAAGGCGTGGGTCACGTCGGCCGCCACCTGGTGGATATGCTGCGCGAGGAAGGCGCCAAGGTGTTTATCAGCGATATCAACGACGCCGCGATCCAGGAAGTGGTTAGTGAACTGGGAGCGGAAGCGGTGCCACTGGATGATATTTATGACACCGATGCCGATGTTTTTTCGCCTTGTGCAATGGGTGGCGTGATCAGTGAGGCAACCATTCCGCGTTTGAAATGCAGCATAGTCGCCGGCAGCGCCAACAATCAGCTCGATACCGATAAATGCGGAACGCTGCTCGAGGAAAAAGGCATACTGTATGCCCCCGATTACGCGATCAATGCCGGTGGCCTGATGAATGTGGCAATCGAGCTCCAGGGATACGACCGCAAACGCGCGGTCATGATGGTAAAAACGATATACAACATCATCGGCAATATTTTCCAGATTGCCGATCGTGACGGAATCCCCAGCTGGCAGGCTGCCGATCGCCTGGCGCAGGAACGGATTCATGCGATTGCCGCGACCAAGATCCCATACACCAAGAGTTTCAAGGATCGCCTCGATGGCCGGAAACCGCACACGACCGCGGTTTCCTGAGACCAACAGTTTGACCAGGACAGTGGTCGGCAACTAGCCGGCCGTTTTTGCCCGACAGGAGCATAATAGAATTGTGAGCGCCTTCAATACCCATATCAACGAAGATCTCGATCTGTTGCGCGACACCGTGCGCCGGTTCGCCGCGAATGAGATCGCACCACGCGCAGCCGAGATTGATATCAGCAACGAGTTCCCCGCCGATCTTTGGCCAAAACTCGGTGAAATGGGATTGCTCGGCATTACCGTGCCCGAAGAATTTGGCGGATCAGGCATGAGTTACCTCGCTCATGTCGTCGCGATGGAGGAGATATCCCGGGCTTCGGCCTCGATTGGCCTTTCCTATGGCGCCCATTCCAATCTTTGCGTCAACAACATTTATCTCAACGCCAACGACGAACAACGCAAGCGATTTCTGCCAAAACTTTGCAGCGGTGAATGGGTTGGCGCACTGGCCATGTCCGAAGCCGGAGCGGGTTCCGATGTAATCGGTTCAATGAGCTGCCGGGCGGAAAAAACCGCTGACGGCTGGCTGGCCAATGGCTCGAAGATGTGGATTACCAATGGGCCGGAAGCGCACATTGCGATCACCTATATGCGGACTGCTGCCGCCGAACTCGGCTCGAAATCGGTTAGCGCGTTTATCATCGAAGCTGATTTCGATGGATTCAGCAAAGCACAGAAACTGGACAAGCTGGGAATGCGAGGATCCAACACCTGCGAACTGGTTTTCGAAGACTGTCCGATTCCAAAAGCCAATCTGCTGGGCGAGGAGAACGCCGGCACCTATATCCTGATGCGCGGCCTGGATTCGGAACGCCTGGTCCTTTCAGGCGGTCCGCTCGGCATCATGCAAAATTGCATGGACGAGGTAATGCCCTATATCCACGAACGCAAACAGTTTGGCAGGGCGATCGGCGAGTTCGGGGTCATGCAGGGGAAAATCGCCGATATGTACACGTCGCTGCAGTCTGCGCGCGCTTTTTCTTATCGCACTGCCGAACAGTTTGACAACGGACTGCCGACGCGGCAGGACGCCGCCGCCTGTTTGTTGTACTCGTCCCGGGTTGCGGTCGAAGTCGCACTGGAAGCGATTCAGACACTCGGTGGCAACGGCTACATTAATGAGTACCCCACCGGTCGCCTCTTGCGAGATGCGAAACTTTACGAGATTGGCGCCGGCACAACAGAAATACGCCGCCTGCTGATAGGCCGGGAACTGTACAGGGCGACGGGCGAATAAATAACGGAAGCCGCGACCTTCTGAGCGTGTCCCAAGGAGACAAACAATGACTGATACTGTGGTAATCGTAGCGGCTCGCCGAACACCTATCGGGGGTTTCCAGGGAAGCCTTTCACCATTAAGCGCAATAGAACTAGGCGCCGCCGCCAATAAGGCGGCACTGGAAGACAGCAAAGTCGCTGCGGAGGAAATCAGCGAAGTCATTTCCGGTTGCGTATTACCGGCCGGTCTCGGTCAGGCGCCAGCGCGGCAGGCGGCGCTTGCCGCGGGTCTGCCCGACTCGATCCCCTGCACCACCATCAACAAAGTTTGTGGCTCGGGAATGAAGTCCACGCTACTCGCCCACGATCTGATCCGCGCGGGCAGTGCGAACATCGTTCTTGCCGGCGGCATGGAATCGATGAGCAACGCACCCTACCTGCTGCCCAAAGCCAGGGCCGGTTATCGCATGGGGCACCAGCAAGTTCTGGATCACATGTTTTTCGATGGTCTGCAAAACCCGTATGACGGCAACATGATGGGCCACTTTGCCGAATTGTGCGTCGACAAGTATGGCTTCACGCGCGAAGAGCAGGACGCGTTCACGATCGAATCGGTAACCCGCGCAATCGACGCCGTGGAAGCGGGACGCTTTAGCGCAGAAATCACCCCGCTGACGATCAAGACCCGTAAAGGCGAAACCGTGGTCGAGAACGACGAAGAGCCGTTCAATTGCAAAATCGAAAAAATTCCGACGATGCGCCCCGCGTTCAAGCGCGACGGTGGCACGGTGACCGCGGCCAGTTCATCGTCGATATCCGATGGCGCTGCAGCGCTGGTGTTAATGGCCGGGTCGGAGGCTGAAAAACGTGGCCTGACACCGCTGGCAAACATCGTTGGCCACGGTGGCTTTGCGCATGCACCGGAGTGGTTTACCACCGCGCCGGTCAGCGCGGTCAAAAACCTGCACGAAAAAATCGGCTGGCAGATCGATGACGTGGATCTTTACGAAATTAACGAAGCGTTTGCCTGTGTTGCAATGGCGCCGATCAAGGAACTCGGTATCCCGCACGAAAAATTGAACGTCAACGGTGGCGCATGCGCACTCGGCCACCCGATCGGTGCGACCGGTGCCAGGATTATCGTTACCCTGATCCATGCCTTGCGTAATCGCGACCTGAAACGCGGAATCGCTGCCTTGTGTATCGGCGGTGGTGAAGCAACGGCCATCGCGGTCGAGTTGCCCTGATACAGATCAGAGCTTGCATAGACATGGCCGTCATCAAAAGCAAGATCGATACCAGCAGCCAGGTCTTCAAAGGCAATCGGGAGGCGATGCTGGCGCAGGTCGCTGATTTGAAAACGACTTGCGAAAAAATTGCGCTCGGTGGTAACGAAAGATCGAGGAAAAAGCACCTCGAACGCGGCAAGCTCCTGCCCAGGCAACGAATCGAAGCCCTGCTGGACCAAGGCTCGGCATTCCTCGAGCTATCGCAACTAGCGGCCTATGGACAGTACGACGACCAGGCTCCCTGCGCAGGGTTGATCACCGGCATCGGGCGAGTCAATGGCCGTGAGGTGATGGTGGTCGCCAATGATGCGACCGTCAAAGGCGGCACCTATTTCCCGGTCACCGTAAAAAAACACCTGCGTGCCCAGGAAATCGCACTGGAGAATTGCCTGCCCTGTATTTACCTCGTGGACTCAGGTGGCGCATTCTTGCCGAAACAGGATGAAGTCTTTCCCGACCGCGAGCACTTCGGCCGAATTTTTTATAACCAGGCACAGTTGTCGGCCCGGGGAATACCGCAGATCGCGGTAGTCCTCGGTTCCTGTACCGCCGGCGGCGCCTATGTGCCGGCCATGTCTGATGAAGCCATCATCGTTCGCAACCAGGGCACGATTTTTCTGGGCGGACCACCACTGGTCAAAGCGGCAACCGGCGAAATCGTCGATGCTGAAGAGTTAGGTGGCGGCGATGTGCATACACGGACTTCCGGCGTTACCGATTACCTGGCGGATGACGACGGTCATGCGCTGTCGATGGCCAGGGACATTATCGGCACACTGAACAAGGTCAAGTCCCATGAGCTGCTCACCCTGCCCGTCCGTGAACCCCGTTACGAAGCGGAGGAAATCTACGGCATTATTCCGACCGATACCCGTTACCCCTACGACATCAGGGAAGTGATTGCGCGGCTTGTGGACGACTCCGAGTTGCAGGAATTCAAAGCACTGTATGGCAAATCACTGGTCTGCGGTTTCGCCCATTTGCATGGATATCCGATAGGCATCGTCGCCAACAACGGCATTCTTTTTTCTGAATCGGCGCTCAAGGGTGCGCATTTTATTCAGCTTTGTAATCGCCGGCGTATCCCGCTGGTGTTTTTGCAGAATATCACCGGTTTCATGGTCGGCAAAAAATATGAAAACGCCGGCATCGCAAAAGACGGTGCAAAAATGGTGAACGCCGTTGCCTGTGCGACGGTCCCAAAATTTACCATCATTATCGGTGGCAGCTTTGGCGCCGGGAATTACGCAATGTGTGGCCGTGCATATGGCGGACGCTTTTTATGGATGTGGCCAAACGCCAGGATCTCGGTTATGGGCGGCGAACAGGCTGCCGGCGTACTGGCAACGGTAAAGCGCGACGGGATGGAAAAGCGTGGCGAGGAATGGGCCTAATAACACGAATAGGATTTTAAAAACCAGATAACCACCCAGTATGAAAATCAGGGTCACCCCTATTACGCGAGTTCCAGACTCTGGGACGATGGCGTTATTGACCCGCTCGATACCAGGCGGGTGCTTGGACTGGCTATATCGGCCGCCCTCAACGCGCCGCTCGGTGACGACCAGGGCTACGCGATTTTCCGGATGTGAGGCGATGTCCGGGCAAACCAGCATACTGAGCAACCAGGACGACCGCGGCGTACTGACGCTGACGCTCAATCGCCCAGAATTGCACAACGCCTTCGATGATGCATTGATCGCTGAACTGACCCGTGAATTTTTGCATGCCAATCGGGACGAATCGGTCAAGATCGTGATCCTGACCGGTGCGGGAAAGTCATTCAGCGCCGGAGGCGATTTGAACTGGATGCGCTCGATGGCTGCGCTCGACGAAACCGAGAACGTCGAAGACGCGCTGGCTTTGGCTGAAATGCTCAGCGTATTGAATGGCCTCGACAAGCCCACGGTTGCCAAAGTCAACGGTCACGCATTCGGAGGTGGCGTGGGTCTGCTCGCATGTTGTGACATCGCGATTGCCGCCGACCACGCGAAAATGGCGCTGACCGAGGTCCGATTGGGGTTGATACCGGCGGTCATTTCGCCGTATGTCATCGCGGCGATCGGTCCGCGCCAGGCACGCCGATTGTTTCTCACCGCGCAGGCGATCGATGCCGCGGAAG
>JAPUHG010000024.1 GCA_027297845.1 Gammaproteobacteria bacterium
AAAGACTTTCTCCTAAACCCAAGGCAAAATGGGGAAATCCCGCGCTCAAAAGGGTGACGCCCTCGATGACCAGAAGCAGTGCAAGTTTGCGTGCGACGCTGCCTGCTGTTCCCACGCGATAGAGCACGACCGCCAGGGACCAGCACGCCGCAATGGCGATAAGGCCCAGGATGCCGATAAGTTGGCCTTGGAGCATCGGCGAACTTTATCACATCGGTCGACATCCACCTCTGGGACTAACGCATCACCATTAGCTTCCCGGCATTTGAAGTTTGAGCGTGAATGTCCGCTTTGGGTCGTAAGCTGGCATTACGTTGGCGCTCGCGACAGTGAATCGAATTTTCTGATTTAGTATATTGCTACCGAGCCTCATTTTTTTCGGCAAATTGGTCCCGGCAAACAACATTCGCAAACGGACATCTTATGGATCGTAACCTGGCAGTGATTTTGACCCTGGTTTTTTACCAGGTTTTGATGCTGGCGATCGGTCTTTGGGCGATCCGCCGGACACGCGATACTGAGGACTTTTTTCTTGGTGGGCGCAAGCTGGGGCCGGTCGTCGCCGCGATTAGTGCCTCGGCCAGTTCTTCGTCCGCCTGGACCTTGCTCGGAGTAAGCGGGGCTGCCTATCTTTGGGGAGTGTCGGCGGTCTGGTTGTTGCCAGCCACCTTGATGGGATTTTTTATTAACTGGCGCCTGGTCGCGCCACGGCTCGAGAGGCTGGCACGAGAAAGCGGCGTCCTGACGCTGTCGGAGCTAGTCGCCGGCAACCCGCTGGACCCGGGATTCAAAAGAAACATCCGGCTGTGCAGTTTGATTATTCTATTTTCCTTCCTGTTTTATGTGGCCGCCCAGTTCCAGGCCGCCGGCGATGCGTTCGCCAACACCTTTGGCTGGTCGGCACAGGTCAGCTTGCTGATCGGGGCCGGGATCATTCTTGCCTACACGCTGCTCGGTGGTTTCTGGGCGGTCAGCGTTACCGACACGCTACAGGGGATGATGATGGCTTTCAGTGCCGTATTGATCCCGGTTGTTGCATTAATTGCAGCGGGCGGACCAGCTGCGGTTTACCAGGCTTTGCAGGAGTTGGGACCACCGATCGCCAGTCTGAGCGGAAATTATGGCTGGTTTTTGGGTCTGTTTTTTGTGCTCGGCACATTGGGCATCGGTATGGGATATCCGGGCCAGCCACATGTGGTTAATCGGTTCATGGCAATGCGCTCGGCAAAAGAGATTCCGCTGGCGCGCGCGGTCGCTATCGGCTGGGCCCTGCTGGTTTACCCGGGCATGTTGGTATTGGGTTGGTCCGGCAGAGTTTTGTTCGGCGGTCTTGACGCGAACGAACAAATCTTTTTCGAAGTGACGAACCAGCTGCTTCCGCCGGTGCTGGCCGGGGTCATGATCGCGGCAGTGCTATCGGCCATCATGTCAACGGCCGATAGCCAGCTGCTGGTGGCGTCCTCATCGGTGGCCTATGACTGGCAGCTGGCAAAGCGCGGGCGCAAGTCGTCGATTCTCTATGCGAGGCTGGTCGTTATATTGCTGAGTATTCTTGCGGTCGGTCTGGCAATGTACGCGCCGGAGGCGATTTTTTCGCGAGTACTGTTCGCTTTTCATGCCCTGGGCTCATCCTTCGGCCCGATCCTGCTGATCAGGTTATACAAGGGCCAGGTCAGCTCGAATGCGGTGTATCAAAGCCTGTTGGCCGGCGTCGGCTTAACCATTCTGCTCAACTGGCTACCCGATACGCCGGGTGATTTTGCCGAACGCCTGGTGCCGTTCGGAGTTGCATTCGCCCTCGCGTGGCGCGGCCTGCCAGGCGACCAGGGCCGGTCCAGCGACCTGGCGTCCATCGATTTTCCCGAAGACCGCGATTACGACTGAGCCGCATCCTTGCAATCAGGGCTGGTCACGAAGGCGTCTTTCCGTTTGAATAGTTCATGAGTACCTGTACGAGTTCGAAATCATGAGTCTGGAAAAAAAGCTCCGCACCTTGATTGCCCTGGCAATGGTCGTTCTGGCCGTGGTCGGCGTGGCCGCTGTGCTTTATCTAACCGATATACTGCTGGCTGTATCGGCACACCTGGCAGAGGCCCCTGCTATTCTCAGGTTCCTGTATTGGGGCGCAATCCTGGCTGGCATCCTGACGATTGCCTGGGTCATATATCGTCTACTCAGGCCCGCCCGGGAGAGCGTTTCGGGCCAGCCCGTTCTGCCGGATGAAATCGACGAGGCAGGCATGGCCGATCGGCTTGATCGTGCCGAAGCATCCGGTATCGATGTTGCAGATGCGCGGGCTGAACTGGAACGGCTCGCACTCGGCAATGCGGCTGGAACGCTGACCCTGGCAATGGTCGGCAACATCAGCGCCGGCAAAAGCAGCCTGATCAGGGCGTTGATTCCTGACGCGAATCCGCTGGTTGATGTTAGCGGGGGCTCGACCCGCAGCGTGAACCGTTATCGGTGGCAAGCGGATTCCGGCGACATGCTGGAGCTGGTGGATCTTCCGGGTTTGAGTGAGGCCGCCGGAACCCTTGAACAGATTACTCTCGACGAGGCCCTGCGCAGTCACTTCGTGGTCTTCGTTTGTGAAGGCGACCTGAGCCGTGACGAATACCAGGCGCTCGCACAACTGGTGGCGCTGGAGAAACCACTGGTGTTGGCGATTAACAAAAAAGACCGCTTCAGCGATGGTGAGTTATCCGGAATTCGCGCACGAATGGGTGAACGTGTCAGTCTGGAGCATGTGCCGGTGGTCGCCATCAGCGCCGGCGGTTCGGAGACCGTCATGCGCGTGGGCAATGACGGCGAGCAGCAGCAAACGCAAAGAACGCGAGCGACCGAAATCGATGAATTGCTGGCTGCGCTCGAGCGTTTGCTCGATGGATCACCCGTGGCATTGCGGCAACTGCGCGATCGGTCGGTATTCTTCCTGGTCGAGGGGCGTCTGCAAAAAGCCAGGAGCGCACACCTTGAAGACGCGGGTGGCGAACTGGTCAAAACCTATACCCGGCGCGCGGTGATTGGGGCGCTGGCGGCAGTCAGTCCGGGTACCGACATCCTGATCCAGGGTTTTCTCGGGGCCGCCATGGTCAAAGCCTTGTGTGAATTGTACGGAGTCCCGGCTCGGCAACTGGATATCGACAACTTCCTGAATTTCAGCCAACGTCACATAGGGCGCACCCTGCCGTTGATGCTGGCGGTTGCCGGCAACGGTCTAAAGGCCTTTCCCGGTGTCGGTACGTTGACCGGTGGCCTGGTTCACGCTGTCGCCTATGGGATGATTTTCGATTCGCTGGGGAACAGTCTCCGGCAGACACTGGCACAGCGTGGCGAGTTTTTGCCGGGCATGGCCGCGGCGGAATTTAAGGAGAAACTTGGTGACAATCTGGAGTCGCGTAGCGGAGCACTTGCCAAAATGGCTGTCGAGACGATTCGGGAAGGACTCGTCGATCAGTCGGACAGAGACCGCCAGCGAGAAGACCAGCAAGGGTGAGGATCACCTCGCCCTGGCCCAGGCCAGTCTGAGCGAATTAATTTCCGATCCGCGACTTTCCGCTGACGTGCGGACCTCGCTGAATGCGGACTACCAGGAACTGGCTGCGA
>JAPUHG010000240.1 GCA_027297845.1 Gammaproteobacteria bacterium
TGACGGCGCAGGCGAAAGAACACCTGGACAGGGTGCTCGATACCGCCAGCCGCAAGCGCAGTGACCGGCGGTCTGCGAAGAAGCGATAAACCTTATTTTTCTACATCGCGGCCGCTTAGCAAATCGTCCAGGTTTGGTGCCGGATGACCCGGGCCCATCTTTCCGGACTTCAATCTCCTGATGTAATCCTTGTAGGCACGCATCGCCTGGTAGCCGAATATCCAGCAAATCGGCAGGTTTGCATAAATGATCACCCCGAGACCAATACCGGTCATATTGTCGAGATCGGTGCTGGTCTTGATGTGGCCCAGTGTTGCGAGCAACGTGAGGCTGCAATAGACAATTCTGAACGGCAACACACCCTTGTCGCCAGCCAGGTAGATGGCACCCTGTTCACCGTAATACGCCCACGCGATAATTGTGGACAGCGCAAACATCCATGAAGCAATGGTGATAAGCCATTTGCCGAGTCCCGGCGCGACCGAATCAAACGCTTTTGCGGTCAGTGTCGCACCGACGTAATCACGGTAAAAACCGCCATCGGTATTCAGTGGTTCCGTCTCACCCCTGAACTCACTCCAGGAGACGACGAACCCGTCGCCTGAAGCGCTGACCTCACCCGGGACCTTGTGGTAATGGTTGCCGGTGCCTGGATTCTCATCAGCCGCGACGACCATCATGACCGGCTCGCCTTCGCGCCATTCGCCGGAAAGGAGTTGCGTATCCGCATACGACCAGCCGGTCGCAGTGCGTGTCAGTTCAGGCGGCACGTCGAAGCTTGCATCCGGTGCGCGGTTCCAGATACCCGTGGAGAGAATAATGAGTGCGGTAAACGTGCACACAACAATTGTATCGATAAAGGGTTCAAGTCCCGCGACAACACCCTCTCGTACGGGCTCATTTGTTTTCGCTGCGGCGTGAGCTATGGCGGACGAACCCTGCCCGGCCTCATTGGAAAATACAGCCCGCTTCATGCCGAACATGAAAGCAGAGGCTGCTGTTCCACCGATGAAAGCACCGGTCGCTTCGGCAGGAGAAAATGCGGACTTGACCATCAGCGCGAGCAAGCCGGGTATCTGCTCGTAGTTTGCGAACAGGACATAAAAACCGGCAAGCAAATAGAAAAAGACCATCAGCGGCACGAGCGTCCCCGAGACCCTGCCTATTCTTTTGATTCCGCCGATGATCACAATGCCAACCATCGTCGTAAGAACTACCCCGCTCAGCCAGCCGGCAACACCGAAATATGAGTTCGTAATATCGGCTACATTCCAGGCCTGGAACATGTTTCCACCGGTCGCCGAAGACATCATGACGCAAATAGAAAAAAGGACAGCCAACGTCTTGCCGACCCAGGCAAACTCTGGTTTCATTTTGGTGAACGCTTTGTCTGCGACCCACATCGGTCCGCCGTGCGGGTTGTCCGGATCGTCCGTATTGCGATAAAGCATCGACAAGGTGACTTCGGTGAGCTTGATCGCCATGCCGAGGAAGCCGACGACCCACATCCAGAAAATAGCCCCCGGTCAGCCCAACGTGATCGCAAGCGCTACGCCACCAATATTGCCAAGACCGACGGTGCCCGAAAGCGCGGCGGAGAGCGCCTGGAAGTGGTTGATGGCGCCCGGGTCATTCGGGTCGTCGTACACGCCACGGACAACCTTCGGTCCGTGAGTTAGTGCACGATACTGGCAAAAGCCACTCCAGAACGTGAAGAGCACGCCGGTGCCCGCGATAATGAATATCCAGGTCTCATTCCAAAGAACGGCATTTATGGACCCAAGAATCTGGCTTAAGTCACCCATGTCTCCCCCGAGAATGTTTGTTCATATCGATGTAGTGCGATGAATACTGGCTCTGTCCTGTTTGGTCATTCCGGCTTCTGCTGGCGCAATGCGTTTTGAATTTTTTATATCGCGATCGTCAGGATTGGGGTGCCGCTTCCATGATGGCTGTGACGCCCATACCGCCGGCCGTGCATACTGAAATGAGGCCACGGCCAGAACCCTTTTCGTGCAACATTTTCGCCATCGTCGCGATGATTCTCGCACCGGTCGCAGCGAATGGGTGGCCGATCGCAATGCTGCCTCCTTTGACATTGAGTTTCATCAAGTCTATCGGGCCCATCGCCTCGTTGCGCCCAAGTTTCTGGCGACAGAACTTTTCCGATTGCCATGCCTTGAGCGTGGCTATAGTTTGCGCTGCAAACGCTTCATGAATTTCATAAAAATCGAAATCCTGCAGGTTGAGATTCGCCTGTTTCAGCATATCGGAGACGGCGTACGCAGGCGCCATTAACAAGCCCTCATCGTTGATGAAATTTACGGCAGCCGTTTTGCAGTAGCTTAGATAGGCAGATACCGGCAACTGTTTCAGCTTCGCCCATTCTTCTGAGGCGAGTAGCACCGTTGCTGAACCATCAGTTAGCGGTGTGCTGTTTCCCGCCGTCATCGTGCCATCTTCGCCCCGGTCGAAGACCGGCTTCAACTTGGCCAGCTTTTCCATCGTCGTGTCTCGCCGGATATTGTTATCTTCCTCAACGTCCTGGAAGGGCGCCACAAGATCTTCATAAAATCCCGCATCGTAGGCGGCGGCGGCCTTTACATGGCTGGCCAGCGCGAGCTGGTCCTGGTGTTCGCGTTCAACCTCGAAAAGTTTTGTTGTGATCTCTGTGCTCTCTCCCATCGAAAGGCCGGTGCGCGGTTCTGTGACACCCGGCAATTCCGGCTTGAAGTGTGATGGTCGCAGCCCGAACCACGGCAATATTTTTTTTAGCACCGAGCGGCCCCTGTGACTGCGGAGCAACAGCTTGCGATAGCTGTCCGGATAAACGACGGGCGAGTCGCTGACTGAATCCGTGCCACCGGCAATTCCCGCATCGATTTGACCGAGCGCTATCTTGTTTGCGATGTAAATGGCTGCCTCGATGCTGGTGCCACATGCGCGCTGCATATCGACACCGGGAGTCTTGAGAGACAATCCCGAATCGATCACGCACTCCCTGGCCAGATTCCAGTCCCTGGAATGTTTTATGACCGCGCCCAACGCGACGTCACCGAGGGTCTGGCCTTTGAGATCGTACTTTTCGACAAGGGCCTGCAGCGAAGCTGTCATCAGCTCCTGGTTGGAACAATTTGCGTACATGGAGTGAGCGCGGCAAAAAGGAATACGCATGCCACCCACAACAGCTACCCGCCTCGATTGACCGTCGTGCAACATACCTTTCTCCGATGTTAATAACCAAGCGTTTTCGATACTGGGCGACTTTACACGAAAGGATCCTTCTAGCCCGGACTATTCATGAATCGTCCGGGCTACCGTAATTGAGCGCTGCCCGATTATCGCTACATGCTAGAGTCTGTCGTAAACAATACGCAATACTAAATACGGCCTTCTTCGTGACAAACAAAAAAATTCAAGAATCACGGTCGTTGCTCAAATTGGCGGGACCGCTGATCATGAACAATCTGGCTATTGCGGGCATGGCTTTTGCAGACGCCATCATGGCGGGCCAGATCGGCGCGAGCGAATTGTCTGCGGTTGCGGTAGG
>JAPUHG010000241.1 GCA_027297845.1 Gammaproteobacteria bacterium
CATGCCCGCATAAAAAATCCCGCTGACCCGGAATCTTCTCACCCGCGGCATCAGGCCGGCCGGCGTTACCCGCCAGCGGGGAATGACCATGATCACGTGGTCGCCCACCTTTACGCCCAGGTGTTCCGCAAGATCCCTTCCCAGGACGATCTGGAAGGCGCCCGCCTGAAGATCGCCCAGGCTCCCCTGTTCAACCAGGTCGGCCACCGCGGAGACCTCCTTCTCCATGGCTGGAACAATTCCTCGCACCAGCACACCGCTTACCTGCTCCTCGCCGACCAGCATCGCCTCGCCCTCGATAAACGGCGCTGCCGAACGCACGCGTGAATCCTCTGCAACCAGGGCGATCGCGCCTTCCCAGTCGGTGAGCCCCTCCTCGCCGCCCGACACGGTCGCGTGCGAGGTCATCGACAGAATCCGGTTACGCAATTCTTCTTCGAATCCGTTCATGACTGACAAAACCACGATCAGCACCGCAACCGCCAATGCAATCCCGAGCATGGAAATCAGCGAAATAAACGAGATAAAACGACTGCCGCTGTGCGCGCGGATATAACGCATACCGACAAAGTATTCGTAGCGACCTGTCATGAAACCAAGCCTGGCCTGCATATCACCGGGGATCGCGGATCATGGGCGAGGACTCGAACAACCAGTGCCGGGATAGGCGGACGCCGGTATCCGAAATCCCGGCAGCGAAAGTAAGGCTTCCGAGAAAGGTAAACTTCATCAGGGTCACTTCGGCGTCTGCCGCCGGGGTGAGATATGCAGGCAAACCTAGTCATATCTCAATGCCTCGGCCGGTTCGACTTTGGCCGCGCGACGTGCCGGAAAAATGGTTGCAATCACAGACAAGACGAAGGCGGCCGCGGCGATGAACAATACATCGGCCGTATGCAGATCGGATGGCAGCTGGCTGATGTAATAAACATCCGCCGGCAGGACCTGGAAACCGAACAATGCCTCGAGTTTTGGCATGATGGTTCCGACATTGAGCGCCAGCAGTATGCCAAGCCCTACCCCGGTCAGCGCCCCCACCCAGCCGATGACCACACCCTGGATCATGAAAATCCTGACCACCGATTTGGGTTTTAAACCCAGCGTGCGCAGAATCGCGATTTCGGACCGCTTGTCCGTCACCACCATCATCAAGGTCGCAACGATGTTAAAAACCGCAACCGCAACCACCAGCAGCAAGATGATGCTCATCATCGTTTTCTCGATGCGAATCGCGCGGAAGTAACTGGCGTTCTCCACGGTCCAGTCACTGTATCGATAGCGTTCGCTGTCGAGATTAGCGGCCAGGGTCTTGATACCACCGGGTGCGGCAAACACATCATCGAATTGCAGGCGCACACCGCTCACTGAATCGCCGAGCCCCGCCAGCGTCGCAGCTTCGTAAATGTTGACCAGGGCCAGCGAGCCATCGTGCTCCTGCAGGCCCGCCTCAAAAATCCCGCTCACCGTAAAACGACTCACTCTTGGCCTGATATCGCCAGCGCTGAGACCGGTTTGCGGTACCAGCAGCGTGACCCGGTCCCCCGTATCGATACCCAGCCGTAATGCGAGCAGGCGTCCGAGCACGATGTTATTGGCGGGCGTATCCAGGCTGTCCAGTGTCCCCTCAACCATAAAGCTACCAACCTGGTCTACCGTTTTCTCCAGCTGCGGGTCGATGCCGCGTACCAGGGCACCGTTGAGGTTTGCGCCGTTCGCCAGCATCCCCTGTAACTGCACATAGGGAGCTGCGCCAACCACATTTTCCTGCTGATGTGCCCTGGCGATAATTTCCCGCCAGTCGTCCATGCCGCCGCGAACCGCTGCCACCGTCGCATGAGAGGTCATCGATAACAGTCGGCCACGCAACTCGTTCTCAAATCCGTTCATGACGGAGAGCACCACAATCAGTGCAGCGACGCCAAGCGCGACACCGATCAGGGATGCCAGCGTGATAAATGAAACAAACCTGTTCTGCTGGCGGGTCTGCAAATAGCGCAGGCCGATGAAAATTTCCAATGGTTGGAACATGGGCCGCGATTAAATCACACTGGCGCGATTCTGAGTAACGCAGCCCGGCGATGTGCAGGCAAAAATTGCGGCCGGTCGGGCGGATCAATTAGCCAGACCGCCTTTGCAGATCTTTGCATTGCATTGTCGATCGCCCGCAAAACTGGTGGAAAGCAATGATATTTCACACATTTTTTTTCTCCGGCCACAGTGTTATATTCGCGCACAGGGACTCAAGGAGAGATGCCATGAACAGACGGATGATTGTTCTCACCGCATTACTTGGATTCGGCATGACCGGTCCGCTCGTCATTACCGCCACGGTTTCCGCGCAAACGCTTGTTCAGTCCGAAAATGGTCCCGCAGGCGGCATGAGCATGGAACAGGTGGAAATCCAGTATGGCGCCCCGACTCGTCGCTATGAACCGGTTGGCGACCCGCCGATCACTCGCTGGGAATATGCAGATTTTGTGGTTTATTTTGAGTACCAGCTGGTTATCCATTCGGTCGCGAGAAAATCCGCCTGATCCTCAGAAGCCAGCGTTGCCGGTCTGAATCCCATAACGCCGGATGCTGTTGAATGAGCGTAACCGTAGCCGGCCGTCTTCCCGCTGAATGGGAACCCCAGTCAGCCATCATGCTGACCTGGCCACGTCAGGATGGGGATTTTGCGCGCGCCGGCAGTGACTGTTTGCAAAGCGCCGAAATTTGTCTGGCCAGCATCGCGGCTATCATCAGCTTGCAGCAGTCCGTATTGCTGGTCATCGAAGACGACAGCATGGCTGCGCGGTTGCGCACAATGATCGATGATGCCGCCGGCGATCCCGATCGGCTGATTTTCAAGCAAGCCCCCGCCGATGATATCTGGGCCCGGGATCATGGCCCGGTATCCGTGATCAGCGATGGCCGCCCGCTGCTCCTGAACTTTCTTTTTGACGGCTGGGGAAAGCGATTCCCGGCGGACCGGGATAACGCGATTAACAAAGTGGTGCATAGCGCCGGCGGCTTCGCTGACGCAAAGATGCTGGATCTGGATCGGGTGCTGGAAGGCGGCGCCATCGAATCGGATGGCGAGGGCACTCTGATCTGCACACGGCGCTGGTTGGAGCGTTGCTGCCCGGCTCCACAGAGCTTAACTTGCTACATTAGCTTTATCACTCAACTATTTGATATTAAAACTTTTATTATTTTAGAAAATGGAGAAATACAGGGCGACGACACCTCCGGTCACGTGGATATGCTGGTTCGTTTCGCAAATGCCGAGACCTTGCTTTACCAGTCCTGCGAACAGCCCGCCGACCCGCATTTTCCAGGCTTGCAGGCCCTTGCAGTCGAGTTGCGAAAGTTGCGCCGGCCCAACGGCCAACCATTCGTGATTCATCCACTACCCTTTCCGGGAAAAATAACCGGAACGCGCGGAAACCGCCTGCCCGCAAGTTATGCAAATTTTCTGCTCACCAATAAGCAGGTCCTGGTCCCTGGATTCGGGTCCCCTGCCGACCAGGAAGCACTTGAGATAATATCGGGTTGTTTCCCGGGCCGGCAGGCGGTCAGCATCGATAGTCTGCCATTGATTACCCAGGGTGGCGGTCTGCATTGCGCAACAATGCACTTACCCGCCGGCTTACTAAACCGGCCGGAGAACCCGTAATGAATGCCAGCAAGCTGTTAACCGTCGGCCTGGTCCAGCACGCCTGCAGCGCAAGCCGAAACAAAAACCTGGAGCGCAGCCAGTCGGGTATCCGGCAGGCGGCGGCGGATGGCGCCAGGCTGGTCTTGTTGCAGGAGCTGCATACTGCGGTCTATTTTTGCCAGACAGAGGATCCGCGTGCCTTTGCGATGGCCGAAACCGTGCCGGGCCCGACCACCGGCCTCCTGGGAAAACTCGCCAAAGAACTGGCTATCGTCATCATTGGCTCGGTCTTTGAAAAATGCGCAGCAGGGTTTTTTTACAATACTGCCGTGGTTCTGAACCCCGATGGAAAACTGGCCGGGAGTTACCGGAAAACCCATATCCCGGATGACCCTGGCTATTCCGAGAAATTTTATTTCACGCCGGGAAACCGGGGTATAAAAGCGATCGATACGCCTGTGGGCCGGCTCGGCGTACTCGTGTGCTGGGATCAATGGTATCCGGAAGCGGCCCGGCTGATGGCCCTGGATGGTGCGCAGTTATTGCTCTATCCATCTGCACTGGGTTGGGATGCGGGCGACCGGGCGGACCAAAGAGATCAGCAACTGGAGGCCTGGATCACGGTTCAACGTGGCCACGCGATCGCCAATCAGCTGCCCGTCCTTTGCTGCAACCGCACGGGTACGGAACTGGCGGCGGACGATTCCGGCGCAGACATCGAGTTTTGGGGTTCCAGTTTCGCCTGCGGTCCGCAGGGCGAAATGCTCGCCCGGGCGGGCAACGCTGATCAGGTGCTGCTCGCCGACGTAGATCTCTCTCGCAACGCGGAACTCGATCGTGTCTGGCCTTTTTTCCGCGACCGGCGTACCGATTTGTATGGAGATCTTGTGAAACGTCACCGCAAACGCAGCTAACCACCGAACCTCTCTGCCAGGCCCGCCCGGCATATGCAATAATCGCCGGCCCCAGCATCAACGGTCTGTCTGGTTCAGGCGATAGTTGCCCGCTTCAGCCAGGCTGCAAGTTTGGAATGCATTGCCGTGAGCGATAGAAACACAAATAGCGATATTTTCTCCCCGTCATTGCCGGAATCTCCTGCCGCGGTGCTGCGCTGGGGTCGGCTTTATGGTGCGGCACCGGCGCTGGCGATCAGTGCGGCGGCCAACAAGCACCACGGGCCAGTTATCGTGATTTGTCAGGCTGCCGCCGAAGCCGCCCGGTTATGCGAAGAACTGCGATTCTTTGCGGCATCCGATCTTCCCGTGCGGCAGTTTCCCGATTGGGAAACCTTGCCATACGACGTATTCTCGCCTCACCAGGACATCGTCTCGGAACGCCTCGCCACGCTGCTGCACATCCCCCGCATGAAACGCGGCGTGATCGTAGTGCCCATTGGCACGCTGATGCAGCGCCTGGCCACACCGGAATGGGTGCGTGGCCGATCGCTGATGCTGAAAAAAGGACAACGGCTGGAACTCGACCGCCTCCAGCAAGACCTTATCGCAGCCGGCTACCGCCGCGTGCCACAGGTATTCGAGCACGGCGAATTTGCGGTCCGCGGCTCCCTGGTCGACCTGTTTCCGATGGGTGGGCATTCGCCACTGCGGATAGACCTGCTGGACGACGAAATCGATACGCTGCGCTGTTTCGATGCAGACACCCAGCGATCAACAGAGAGCGTGGAGCGAATCCGCCTGTTGCCCGCACACGAGTATCCACTTGACGAAGGCGGTATACGCTTCTTCCGCCGCCGCTATCGCGAGCGGTTTGCAGGCGACCCGAGTGCGAGCCATGTCTATCAAGAGGTTTCCAGGGGCAATGCGCCGGGCGGCGCCGAATACTATTTGCCGTTGTTTCACGAGCAAATGAGTTCGCTTTTGAATTACCTGCCAGCCGGGTCGCTGGCGATCGTTCCCGCCGACCTGGATGAAGCATTGGCAAACGCCTGGAACGAGATCAATGAGCGCTACCAGCAACGGCGTCACGATACCGAGCGCCCTGTCCTCAAACCCGATGAGATCTGTTGTTCGCCTGCGGAACTCCTGGAATCATTGCAGGATATGCCGCGCATAATCTGGCAGTCATTCGAATGGCCTGGCGCCGACGAGGCCAGGCACCATTTTGCGAGCAAAAAACCCCCGTCGCTGAATCTCGCTCCCAGGGCTCCCGAACCGGCTGCCGCGCTAAAGCGTTTCCTCGAGTCCTTTGACGGGCGCATCCTTTTCGTCGCCGAATCGGCGGGCAGACGTGAAACCTTGATCGAAATTCTCGCCGGTCATGGCATCAGCCTGCCATCCTGCGAGAACTGGCCGTCATTCATCGATTCCAACGAGAAAATGGCGATCACCGTGGCGCCGGTCCTGCAGGGCCTGCAGCTTGAGCAACCGGCATTGGCGTTGATCGCCGAAGACCAGCTCTTCGGTGAACGCGCGCGCCAGAGTCGGCGGCGAAGGCGCGCCGCACGCGAACCGGAACAGATTATCCGCGATCTGACTGACTTGCGAGAGGGATCACCGGTCGTGCACGAAGATTATGGCGTTGGGCGTTATCTCGGCCTGGTAACCAAGGAAATAGACCAGACGCCATTGGAAATGCTGATCCTCGAATACGCCGGCGGCGACAAACTCTATGTGCCGGTTCACGCCTTGCAACTGATCAGTCGTTATACCGGTGGCGCCCCGGATTCCGCCCCCCTGCATCAGCTTGGCGGCACCCAATGGCAAAGAATTCGTCAGAAAGCACGTGAGCGAATTCGTGACGTGGCCGCCGAGTTACTTGAATTGTATGCCACCCGCGAATCGCGCACCGGTCATCGATGTGAATACGATGAGCAGGACTACCGCGCATTCATCTCTGCTTTTCCATTTGAGGAAACCGCCGACCAGGAGCAGGCCATAGAGGAGGTGCTACTCGATTTGCGCGACAGCAAGCCCATGGACAGAGTCGTCTGTGGCGACGTGGGCTTTGGCAAGACCGAGGTTGCATTAAGAGCCGCGTTCGCCGCCGTCAGCGGCGGTAACCAGGTCGCTTTGCTGGTGCCGACTACCCTTCTTGCGCAGCAACATTACCGGACATTTTGCGATCGCTTTGCTGACTGGCCGTTCAAAATCGAGATGCTGTCGCGATTCAGAAAAGGCAAACAGGTTACTGAAATAAAAGGGGGACTGAAAGACGGCACCATCGACATTGTGATTGGCACGCATCGCCTGCTTCAGCCGGAGATCAGTTTTGCCAGTCTGGGTCTGGTTATTATCGATGAAGAACAACGCTTTGGCGTGCGCCATAAAGAGCGCCTCAAGTCTCTGCGCGCTGAGGTCGATGTGCTGACCCTGACGGCAACGCCGATCCCTCGCACGTTGAATATGGCGATGGGGGGGCTGCGTGAAATGTCGCTGATCGCTACCCCACCCGCCGAACGACACGCGATCAAGACTTTTGTCAGTCAATGGAATGACGCGCTGATCAAGGAAGCCTGTCTGCGTGAAGTACGCCGCGGCGGTAAGATATTTTTCGTCCATAACGAAGTTAGCACGATCGAAAATATGGCGGCAAGATT
>JAPUHG010000242.1 GCA_027297845.1 Gammaproteobacteria bacterium
TCGTTAGCGACGAATGAACTCTCATCCAGCGAACTGATATTGAAAAACTGCCCGTCGCGGATCGCTACCGATGCGATAAAGGGTGTAGAGTCGGAGCCCGAGTAAACCGTCACGTTTTCAACCAGGAGGTCCACCGGAATAGGCGCGGGCGAGCACCCGAAAAGGCCGACGAGTAACGCTACACATAGAAGATTTCCGCTTCCAGCGATCCTTGCAAAAACTACTTTCACTCTCCGATCACTCCCACTTTAACGGAGCCGATATCGTGGACAATAAAAGGAAAATTTACAATCCGATTTGCCCATCGATCCCAATCACCTGGGAAAGTCCGCTTCTGGCCGAAAGCGGACATTGGTGCCGAATCATATGCTGGTGTTAGCTTATTGCCTTATTTTGCGAGACAGCGCCTCGATGCTGAATAAGAGTACCTGCTTCTAAAGCAGCGCAAGAATATCATTTGCGGTGTTCGCCATTGTCGCATGCCAAACCTGGTAATAGACCTGGTATTCGATTAACCGATGCACTGCCCGCTGAAACTCAGGGTCGGCCGCCATTCCGGCAATATCGAATGCAATGATCTCACCCGGGAGAAACATCTCGCCGGCTCGCCGACGCACTGTTTCGTAGCTGAAATGTCGTCCAAAGACGATCTCATGACTTCTCTGTCCTTCCCAAAATTGTGCAAAAAGCAAATTCGCCTTTGCATGCAATTCATCGTACTTGCTAAGGACGGAGCGCAGTTCCTCATTTTGAATCAGGCGTATTTGCCCGCTGGAGACTAAATCGACATACGTGTCGGACCGCCGGGCACCCGTGTTGTACCACAATGCACGCTGAAGACCTCGGCGAACACTGACTTCCTCCTCTGGCGTTACTGTGCCCGTTTCAAGTGACAGCAAAACAGTATTGAGCGCCACGATTACGCCACGATGGAAGTCGAGCGCCTCGTCGACTTCAGTCTTGATTTCTTCGAAATCGGCGCTCAGGTGATCGAGGATTTCGGTTTCGCGCAGGCGATCATGTCGAGTGTCGTTCCACGCACTGACCTGGAGGCCAAGAAAGATACCGACGACAACAATCGCCAGGTCCAGCATGACCGCCAGCCAATTCTGCGCACCAATATGCTGCGAGATACGGCGAAAGAGCATGATCGGTTCCTGGCTAATCGGCAGCGCTCAGTATACGCCATAGAAATGCTCGCAATTAGCGGTCGAGATCGCTTTGGGAAGAAGGTATTTACTTGGATCGAACCGGGTCTACTGATACGGGAATAGTCTCAATGGCCACCCATCGCTTCTTTTTCGATGACATCGCGGTTGGCTTTTAGAATACGCCGCGTAATTTCTTCGTTCGGACGACCATCGAGTCGGCAGATTACTTCGGGTAATTCATGCCAGTCGCGCCCCCAGCTCATGAAACGAATAGAATCCGAAACCACCAGGCGGATCAATTCCTGACGCGTTACAAAATCGCGCCGCTCCGGGTGTCTTGTTTGTCCTTTCTTGGCAGCCTCCGCGATGGACTCGTCGGTTTCGATTAATGGAATAAAGCGCTCGCCGCTTTCCCTGCCGACCATGTTGGCAAGCACTCGCATCAATTCGAGACTCTTGGAAAAAGAACTGTTACCGGCTTTAACTTCGCTCTCCATTTTTTTGGCGAGCGTGACTACTCGCTTACGCGCAAGTTTGAGTAATTCCGGATTTGGTCGTTGGTGGGGAGGCCAGTTTCGTTTTGCCTGGTATTCGTCTTCGTCAAGATCGGCAAACTTCAGGTGCTGGTCGATGCTGGTCAACCAGTTTTTGAGCGTTGCGGCAACGCGTTTGTCCGAGCTTGTCATGATCACAATCCTTGTTCTCAAGACTTGGCAGTATACGGATTTTGAGTGTGCCTTTGAGTGTCTGACTCGAGCTTTTCAAAAATGATGCTCAAAAATTGGGAACAAAAAACCAGAACCCCTAAAAAAACCTGCATTATGTGCTCTGCTGGCTTTTTTTATGACGTTGCTGGTTGCGCCTCCGCTTTCCGTCCGACGAACCGAACAACAGCAAAAATGGCACCGGCACCGACAAGAAGGCTGGCCCACCAGGGGAAGCCATAACCCGTTGGTACGGTGCCAATGAGCAGTGCCAGCGCTCCCGCGGTCATCGCGTATGGCAACTGAGTGCGTACGTGATCGACGTGGTCGCAGGACGACGCGAGCGAGGACAATACGGTTGTATCGGAAATCGGCGAACAATGATCGCCCCAGACGGAACCGCTCAGCACGCAGGCAATGGTAGAAAAGAAGATTGCCGATTGGGTCGGGTCTCCACCGGCCAGCATTGACCACGCCAGCGGAATTACCAACGGCATCAGGATGCCCATCGCACCCCAGCTGCTGCCGGTTGCGAAGGCGGTGAATGCGGCGACGATAAAGGTAACCGCGGGTAACATACCGACGGGCAGGCTGTCGCCAAGCATGCCAACAAGGTAGGGGCCGGTACCCAGCAAAGTCGTAACGTTGGACAATGACCAGGCCAGGATCAGGATAATCATGGCCAGGAACATCCCGCGCGCACCCTTGTACCAGGCATCGATAATCTGCTCGAGGGTCATCAATTTTTGCACCAGGCTCAGGATAATTGCCGTCAAGACTCCCAGTAACGAGCCCCAGACCAGGGCGAGATAGGCATCGGCAGCACCCAGGATATCGCGTAGCCCGGCATCGTGGCCGACATCCGCAGCGCCGGTCATGTACATACTCCCGATCACCCCGACAACCAGGACGGCAATCGGCAAGAAAGCGTTCATGGCTCGTTTGGGGCAATCCTCTGGCGGCGTAAAGCTGTTGTCTTTCTGGGCCGAGTCATCCACGGTGGCACCCGGGGCAAGCAATTGACCCGTGGTTATCGCTCGATGCTCCGCTTCGTACATCGGCCCGTAATCGCGCCCCGTATACGCGATGACAAAAACCATAAACAGGGCCAGGAAAGGATAGAAGCTGTACAAAATCGATGTCAGGAAGACCTCGTAGGCGGAAACGTCGATCGCTCCGAGTTGGGTCAGCGCGTCACCGATCAGACCGACCTCGTAGCCTATCCAGGTCGTAATCAACGCGATACAGGAAACCGGGGCCGCCGTAGAATCCACAATATAGGCCAGTTTTTCTCGCGATATTCTCAATTTATCGGTAACCGGCCGCATCGTGTTTCCGACCACCAGGGTATTGGCGTAATCATCGATGAATATTGCGATGCCCATGCCGGCTGTGGCCAGCTGCCCATGGCGACGGTTGTCCGCTTTTTTCACCAGGGTTTCGACGATGCCCTGCATGCCGCCGTTCTTTGAAATGATGCCAACCATCCCGCCGATCATGAAGGAAAAAACCATGACTGCTGCGTGGTCCGCATTTGCCACTGCGCCGGTGACATGAATGGCGAGGCTGTCCAGCGTACCGCTCCACAGGCCGGGAATATCCAGCCCGTGAAGTCCCCAGCTACCAAGCACAACGCCGAGAAACAAGGCCGGGATAACACTGCGTGTGGCCAGCGCGAGTCCGATCGTGAACAGGGGTGGCAGCAAACTGAAAAACATCGGGTTGTCAGGTGTGGATGCAGGTTCTGCTATTGCGGTCAGTGGTGTTGCTAAAATGGTGAGAATCGCCAGCGAAATCCAGAGTCTTTTATGCATGATTTTTCCCACTCTCCTGGTTATTCTCTGGGCCGTCGCCAATGCGCCGTTTCAAAGTAGTTTTTCGAGTTCGGGGATGATAGTGAACAGGTCGCCAACCAGACCGATATCGGCAACTTCGAATATTGGTGCGTCCGCATCCTTGTTGATGGCGACGATGGTACCGGCATCCTTGATCCCGGTAACGTGTTGAATCGCGCCAGAGATACCGATCGCGATGTACAAATCGGGAGCGATGATTTTTCCCGTTTGGCCCACCTGATGGTCGTTGGCGATATAACCGGCATCGACTGCCGCCCTCGATGCGCCAACGGCGGCGCCGAGTCGGTCGGCGAGTTGGTAAATCAGTTTGAAATTTTCTTCGCTGCCCAATGCTCTACCGCCGGAAATCACAACGGCCGCGCTTTGCAGATCGGGGCGACCGCCCGCATCTGAGCCGCTGGTTCCGACATACCTGGTGTGGTCGGGTAATTCGACATCGATAGCCTGTGTTTCGATAGCGCCACTGCCGCCGCCAGCGGCGGTGGCATAAGACGCGGTACGCACCGTGCCCACGACCTTATCCTGTTCGCGGACTTCGACGGTGACGATCGCGTTGCCGGCGAAGATCGGTCTTTGAAAACGATAGTTCGCGAGCACCGACATGATATCGCTGACCTGGGCAACACCGAGCAGGGCGGCGACGCGTGGCAGCAGATCCTTGCCAAAGGTGGTCGATGGGCCCAGCACATGGCTGTAGTTTTCAGCCAGCTTGGCCAACTGCGGGGCCTGAACCGCGGCCAGGGCGTGTTCATTCGCGTCGTTGTCCACGCGGATGACCTGCCTGACGCCGTCCAGGGCGGCCGCCTGTTCGCAGACACGCTGACCGTCTTTGGCCAGAACGGCAATATCACATTCCAGCCCGGAAAATTCACCGGCGCAGCTAAGACAACGCGCGGTACTCGGATTGAGTTGTTCACCGTCATGCTCGGCGATGATCAGGATTCGGCCCATCAGGCGAGACCCTTCTGTTTTAGTTCTGCGATCAGTTCGGCGGCGTCGGCAACGATTTTTCCCTTTTGCCTCGTCTGCGGGGGTTCAGTCTGCAAAACACTAACCCGCGCTTCCGGCGTGATACCCAATTTTTCAAGGTCGGTGGTGGAGAGCGGCTTGCGCTTCGCCTTCATGATGTCCGGCATCTTCACGTAGCGCGGTTCGTTCAGGCGCAAATCGCTGGTGATGACGGCCGGCAGATCAATTTCAATGGTCTCCAGGCCGGCGTCTACCTCACGAACTGCGGTCGCAGTGGTCCCGAAAAGCGTCAGCTTCGAGACAAAGGTCGCTTGTGGGCGCCCCCATAGCGCCGCCAGCATTTGACCTGTCTGATTGTTGTCGCCATCGATGGCTTGCTTGCCAAGCATGATCAGACCCGGCTTCTCCGTTTCGGCAACCTGCACCAGGATGCGGGCAATATCCAGCGGTTCCAGCGCATCCTCGGTGCGTACATGAATTGCGCGATCAGCACCCATCGCAAGACCGGTTCGTAGTTGCTGTTGACAATCGTCAGCGCCGATACCGACGACGACGACTTCTTCGGTCTCACCTTTTTCGCGGATTCTCAGCGCTTCCTCGAGAGCGATTTCGTCGAAAGGGTTGACGCTCATCTTGACGCCGTCGGTGATCACGCCGCTGCCATCGCTCATGACGCGAATACGCACGTTATAGTCAACCGCCCGTTTGAGGCAGACCAGAATTCTATCCATGAAGTCGCTGTTTTCCCGTCAGAATGGCGCTGCCTATAGAAGCACGATTGCCCATAACGGGCAAGCCGCGTACGCGGCTGGACCGTATTGCTGAATTTTCTCCGATGATCGCCGCATGCTGAACTGCGCGCCAGGATTGGTTACTCTCCACAAGGAATGCAGGAGTTGCTGGATGTGATGTCACCGGATCCAAAACTGATTGAAGCGCTGGACGCCGGTTGCCTGGTGGTCACCGCTAACCAGCGGTTGGCGCGAACTTTGCGTAGCGAATACGCGCTGGCGATGCAGGAACGAGGTAAAAAAGCCTGGCAAACGCCGAATATTCTTAACTGGCAGGCGTGGATCAAGACCCGCTGGTTGAAGAACCGGGGTGATGGTCCTGGTGAAGTGCTGCTCAGCGAAGCGCAGGCGGAAAGTATCTGGGAGCAGATAGTTGCCGCTGATTTGAACATTCAGAGCGGTAGAAGGCTGGCCAGGACCGCACGCAAAGCCTGGCAACTGACGCAGGAATGGCGAATCCCGTACGCCGAGTTGAAGCAACATACAAACCCGGACTCGCGGAGCCTGGCAGGCTGGATACAAAGTTATGAGAAATACCTGGCCGAGCGGGATTGGGTAGATCCACTAACGCTCGAAGAGCACATCGACGGCGATTCTTCGGTCGGCGATATTCGTCTGGCCGGATTTTTTGAGCTGAATCCCCGTCAGGAGTGGTTGCTGGAAAAATTTCGCTCAGTCGGTGTGAAGGTTGCGACACTTTCGCGCGCGGTTGCCAGGCCTGCATATGAATTACGAGTCTGTTCCGATCCGGAACAGGAACTAATAGCGGCCGCATCGTGGGCAGTTGATCGTCTGCATGAGCAAGCCGATCTGTCGCTGGGGATTATCGTTCCCCGGCTCGCGCAACAACAAGATGCGGTTGAAAGAATTTTTACTCGCCTGTTGCAGCCCGGAAAAAATTTACCTGGCGCTGACGCAGGTCGACCGGTTTTTCATTTATCGACCGGCAGGCCATCGCTGGAGCAACACCTGATCAAGGATGCGCTGCTTGCTTTGCAGTTGGTCATCAGCGGGCTGGACAGTCACGAACTCAGCCGCTTTCTACGCTCACCCTATTTTCGAACGGGTGCCAGTCTGTGGCAAAGATCCAGATTGGATGTCGCGTTCCGTTCACGCTGGATGGAATCGGCAAGCCCGGCCAATATCGCATGGCAATGCGGGGACAAGGAAAATCTGAAAATTCTGCGGGAGCAGATGCAGGAATTGCAAAACCTGCGGCCTGGTAACGCCCGCGCCGAGCCGGCGGAATGGGCGGGGAAATTCTCTGTCTGGCTGGGCCGGCTTGGCTGGCCAGGTGAGCGTAGTCTCAGCAGTCATGAGTTTCAGGCGACCGCGCACTGGAACAAGCTACTGAATGAATTGGGCAGAGTAGGGGCCATTAGCGGCCCGCTGTCGGCACGAATGACGCTGGAGCGGTTGCTTGGCCTCGCGTCTGGTACCGAATTTCAGCCGCAGGCGGTTGCGGCCGCGGTGCAGGTTATGGGCACACTTGAAGCGGCGGGCTCCAGATTCGACGCGGTCTGGATCAGTGGACTGGATGACGTGTCATTTCCGGCGGCGCCGGAACCGGCGGCATTGATCCCGGTGACTTTGCAGAAAAAGTATGGTCTCCCGGGTGTCACGGCTGAGCGTGCATTCGAGTTTGCCGATCGGCTGATCGACGCTCTGGGTCACAGTGCGCCCGAGGTCGTGCTGTCATGGCCAAAAACCGTCGATGATGAGCCGCGCCGGGTAAGCCCATTGCTCCACAGATTATCCGCCAAGCCACTTGTCGTAATGGAGCAGGAAAGTCAGGCGGCCAATCCGGTTGCCGCGAGCCTGTTGGCGTCAGAAACCGAGTCGCTCAAAGATTTCATAGGGCCATCGATTGCGGGTTCCGATAAACAAAAGGGTGGCAGCGGCATTTTCACCCACCAGTCGCAATGCCCATTCAGGGCATACGCAGTGGTTCGCCTGGCTGCGGAGAATCTGGATACGCCTGAACCCGGAATTTCCCCAACCCTGAAAGGCGATCTTGCCCACACGACGCTGGAATTCTTGTGGCGTCAGCTAAAAGACCAGAAGAACCTGCTGGGGTGTGCGCAGAGCAAACTGGAGACTCTGATTGATGACGGTTTCGATCGCGCATGGGCAACCAGGAAATCCGAGACCATGCTGTTTGGTGATGGTCTCAGGCAACTCGAAAAGAACCGGCAACGAAAGCTGATTTTACGCCTGCTCGAATACGAGAAGACCCGTGCTGCGGATTTTCGCGTGGTGCAGACCGAGGAGTTGGTCGTCACTGAAGTCGGTGGCTTGACCATCGGCATGAAAATCGATCGTGTCGATGAGTTGCTCAATGATGGTCGCCAACTGATCATCGATTACAAAACCGGCAAGGACAAGGCGCGTGATTCGCTGGGCGCGCGGCCGTTCAAACCGCAACTGGCCGTTTATGCAGTCGGCTCTGAAAAAGTGCTAGCCGGGGTCTGTATTGCGCGACTGAATGCGGAGAGTTGCGACTACGACAGCATACTCGCCGATGCGGTGCTGGCTCCCAAGGCGAAAGAGTACCGGGGCAGTAGCCGCCGCGGAGAGGAAACGACTAACTGGGACGAACTGTTGAGCGCGTGGCAGCAGAGGCTGGGAGTACTCGGCGCGGCATTCAGGGCTGGCGATGCGCGTACCGATCCAATGCGTGGCGCCTGCGATTACTGCACTCTGAGCGCAGCTTGTCGAATCCTTGAATATCCCGTTCAAGGTGAGCGGTCATGAGCCGGGCAGACAACAACATTCCCAGCGCCGATTCCGAACAGCGCCAGCGTGCGCTCGCGCCGGACAGCTCATTTATTGTGCAGGCGCCGGCTGGCTCAGGAAAAACGGAGTTATTGACTCAGCGGTTTTTGCGTTTGCTCGCCCTGGTCGAAAAGCCCGAAGAAATCCTGGCCATGACATTCACTCGAAAAGCCGCCGGTGAAATGCGCGACCGGATTCTCGCTGCATTGCAGGATGCGCGAGAGCAGAAGGAAGTGACGGAGGACTACCAGATCCGCAGACGACAACTGGCGGAGGAGGCTCTGCGCCACGATCAGGAGATGGGTTGGCAACTGCTGGAGCACCCGGCCAGGTTGCGGCTGACAACCATAGATGGTTTTAACGCGGCCATCGCCAGGCAGATACCCATACTGGCCGGGCCGGAGTTATCGCTAAACATCGCCAACGATCCCGATTCTCTGTATCTGGAAGCCGCCAGACGACAGATGGGGACAGCAGAGAGAGATGCGAAGTCGCCGGAAGCCCGCCTGCTGGCCCATCTGGATAACCGCTACACCAGTGCGATCTCCTTGCTTGCCGACATGCTCAAGGCGCGGGTGCACTGGTTGCGCAGGGTCATACCGCTGGGGGGAGAAGGCGATTTGCGTGAGCGGCTGGAAGGAGCGCTGGAACGCCAGGTCTATCGCCAGGTGTCGCAGCTGCGCCGGGGCTTCAGTGCCGATTCGCGCAAGACCCTGGGCGAGCTTATCGCAGTGGCTTTAGGTAATTCAGCGGAACTGGTTGATAAATCGGGTGGCTCCGCGCAACGGATTGTTAATCCCGAGGCGCTGGAGTTCTGGCAATTCGCGAGCTTCCTGTTACTGACGCAAAACGGTCCGCAATGGCGTAAGACGGTCAGTAAAACGACCGGCTTTCCCACAACAGAAAGTCGCAAGACCGATATGGTGGAGTTTCTCGAAGCGCTGCGCGATGACGATGAACTCGCGATACGGCTCGATGAGATCAGGTCTTTGCCACGCAAAGCCTATCCTGATGAACAATGGAAGATACTCGAAAGCCTGCTCATCGTAATGCCTGAATGCGCGGCCCAGCTAAAACTGGTTTTTGCCGAACATGGGGAAGTGGATTACACGGAAGTCGCCATCGCGGCGCTGAATGCCCTGGGAGAACCCGAGCAGCCAACCGATCTTGCCCTGTTTCTGGACTACAGGATTCGCCATATCCTGGTCGATGAGTTCCAGGACACCTCTTTTGAGCAGATCCAGATGCTAAAACTGCTGACCGCCGGTTGGCAGCCAGATGATGGCCGTACCTTGTTTCTGGTCGGCGATCCGATGCAGTCGATATACCGCTTTCGCGAAGCGGAAGTTGCCTTGTTTATGGAGTGCGCGCGTAACGGGCTGGATGGTGGTCGCATACCGTTGGAAGCATTGGTTCTGAGTACCAATTTTCGATCGCAAAGCGGCCTGGTCGAATGGTTTAACGAGGCTTTTGGAAAAATAATGCCGCGGGACCAGGACCTCGCGGAAGGAAAGGTCAGGTTCACCGCATCCGTCGCTGACAGGTCCGCGCTGGCTGGCAAAGCGGTGTCGGTTCACGGCAGCCTGGGAGAAGATCAACAAGCGGAGGCAGCGCTCATAGCGCAACTGGTGTCGGCGGCCTTGGAGGCAGACCAGGATGAGAGCGTTGCCATACTCGTGCGCGGACGGTCTCACCTGCGCCGGATACTTCCCACGCTACGCCAGGCAGGTCTTGCGTTCCAGACGCTCGATACCGAGTCGTTGACCGAGCGACCGGTGATCCAGGATTTGCTTGCACTGACCCGGGCCATCCTGCACCCGGCCGACCGGAGTGCCTGGCTGGCGGCGCTGCGAGCGCCCTGGTGTGGTCTCTCTCTTGCGGACTTGTTCTTGTTGATGGGTGCCGACCGCAATAAACCGGTCGCGGAACTGATGGAATCGGTCGACCCGGATGCCTTGAGTACCGATGGCAAAGTGCGGCTGCAGCGGGTTCGTGAGCCGCTATTGTTAGCGCTGGGCGAACGTGGACGATACCGGCTCAGGGCCAGCGTAGAGAATCTCTGGCTTGCTTTGGGTGGCCCCGCAATCCTTACCGAGTCTGTCGATATAGAAAATGCGGAAAGTTATTTTCGGTTGCTCGAAAAACTCGACCACTCCGGCGAGCCGGCGGATCTTACACGTATCGAACAAAAGCTGAGTGAGCTTTACGCGGCACCGGACCCCGATGCCGACGGCCGTCTGCAGATCATGACCATCCATAAATCCAAGGGGTTGGAATTCGATACTGTGATCGTCCCGGGCATTGGCAAACGACCAGCCGACATGAACAGGCCACTGTTGCGGTGGCTTGGCGTCGTGACGGAGCAGGGTGGTGAGGAGGAGTTGTTGATGGCGCCGCTTAGTGCGACCGGCGACGACAAGGATCCATTTTTCCGGATGCTAAAAAGTCTCGATGACAAGCGCGATCTGTATGAAACGGATCGTTTGTTGTATGTGGCGTGTACCCGGGCAAAGAAACGCCTTCACCTGCTGGGACATGCGACCGTTTCTGCAACAAACCCGCAACCCCGAGCAGCCAAAAAATCGTTGTTGCATCGTTTGTGGCCGGTGCTGAACGATGTTTACCAGGAGTTGGCGCCACAACAATCGGATGGGCCGGATGATGATAAGCGGTCAGAACATGCGCCGTTGCCACTCACTCGTCTGCCCGCCGACTGGCAATTACCCGAGTTACCAGTGATCGATACGGTCTCATTGCTAGCGGAAAGCGGCGATGAAAACGCTGTTGCGATCGAGTTTGACTGGGCCATGGAGGCCGTTCGAATGATCGGTTCGGTGGTGCATGCCGAACTCGAAATTATTGGCCAGGATGGCGTGGACCAATGGAACCGCTCCAAGGTCAGCAAAAACAAATCACATTACCGGGCCCGATTGCTGGCCATGGGACTGCCGGCGAGCGATCTGGACGATGCGCTGGCCAGCGTGCAGGAATCACTGGCTAACGCGCTTGATGATGAAAGAGGTCGATGGATACTTGGTGGGCATAAAGAGGCAGCTTGCGAGCTGGCTTTGAGTGGATTTCTTGGCGGTGAATTGGTCAACGTTATCCTGGATCGGACCTTCATCGATCAGGATGGTGTCCGCTGGATTATCGATTACAAAACCAGTCGCCATGAAGGTGGTGACCTCGATGAATTTTTTGACATGCAACAACAGCGCTACCAGGGGCAACTCGAGCGTTACTCAAGGCTCATGAATAATATGGAGCAGCGCCCAATCAGGCTCGGACTTTATTTTCCCCTGTTAAAAGGCTGGCGTGAATGGCAGCCGGACTTATAAAGAACCACTAAAAGGCTGTTGGTAAACGCCATTCTCGCTTGGCATGTAACTCAGAATATTTTGCAGTCGCCGGCTCAACCGGCCACGGGGTTTGATATAGAGGTTGCCCTGGTAATTTCCGCGGGCGTCGAGGCTCAACGTTCCGTTGATCTCCAGCGCACCTTCAAGATCATAAAAATCTGCTTGCAGGTCGCCACCGTTTTCGATTTTGAATTGACCCTCGAAATCACCCAGTTCCAGCGTCTCGGGGATGTCCATACTGGTGTCGATCAGGTGAATCGTTCCGGTGGCATGTTCGGGCCATTCGCCTGCCATGGATAGCGATTCTATAGCGATAAAGACCTTGGCCTTCGTTCCAAACGGCATCACACCCAGTTGGTTCAAAAACAAATCCAGGGTGGCATTACGAACGAGGATTTTACCGCTGGCCGACAAGCCGAGCCGACCACTCAATCTTGGTTCCGAATCACCGGCCTCGAAATCAAATTCGACTCGTCCGGCCAACAGGCCGCCAGGTTTCCATCGCCACCTGGCTTGTCCGAACTGCAATTGATCGACAGCAAAACTTTTTGCGGCCCCCTGCCACAAAGTACCCGAGAGACCATTCATCTTTGCCGGGGTCCCATCAAGAAACGACAAAATAACCTGGGCCGGGATATTGAGTACCAGGAAAAAAACGAAAGAGGCGGCTGCGACGCCCAGTAATCGTTTTGTCGTCCGGGTCATTTTCTTGCTGATCGGGCTAGTTTCTACTGAGTAACAGACTGGATCCGACGGTCCCGCTTTCCTTGCCGACCCTGAAGGATGCCGTTTGCACGCTAATACCCTGGGCTTCCAGGGCTGCAAGCCAGTGAATCATCGCATTAAAAGATACATCGTCGAGCCGTGTATTGATTGATTGTTCGCCGCTAGGCTGCATTGTCGCAATGGCAACACCTTCTCGACGAGCGCTTTCTTGCAACAGGATCATCATCGATCCGCTCGTGGGGTCCGTTGGTGCAGTCCCCCCCGGACCGGATTGCGCGGCAATGGCCTCCATCTGATCCAGTTCCGTTTGCAGACGGGCTACACGCCTTTCATTCTGCTGCAGGCTTTTGTACACGGGGCTGATTACCATGCCGACGACCAGCATGAGGAGCAGGGCGGCAGCGCCGAGCAACATGCCGCGCTCGCTCTCCGACCGTTCGTCGAACCACTGCACGAGTGTCATACCTGCACCTCACTGCGGCGAATCTGAATCCGACCTTCCCAGCGGGCGTCCTTCTGGGAGGTGCCTATTATTTCCGCGGTAAATCCATTCGTCTCGCTGACCTTGCGTTGAATATTATCCAGCGTGGCGAAATCGGGTACGTCCAGCCGTAACTCCATGGTCTGTTCGGCAAAATTGATCGACAGGATGCGGATGCCACGATCGCCAGGCAACGCCGCGCTGACCACGGTTAACGTTTCCAGAAAATAGTGCGAAGCAGCCTCATCGCTGGTGCCACCGGTGCAATTGATAAGCTGACTTAGCGGGTTGACGATCCGGGTTTGGCCAGGGCAGGTCGTGGTCAGCACGCTGGCCATCTGTTGATCGAGTGACTGGCGCATGGCTTTGATCTGCTGGAGGCGTAGCACGTCCCTGGCGAAAACGGTCAACAATATGGCCAGCAACAAGGAGGCGGCCAGCCGCCACGGTTTAAGCTTTTCAGTCAATTGTGATCTCGGCGCAAAGTCACCTTGTAGGAAATTGATCGATGGCCCCGAAATAACCTGGCTGGCCAGCAATGGTAAATCAGTTTCTTCCAGCAACTGGATATCTGCATGATCAATTCGATTTTCCACAGACTCAAGCGTCGCCTGGTCACAATAGATAGTAAATTGCCCGTCGCCGGGTTCGGCCGAGTCATTGCTGGGTAAAAATTCAATTACCTCTTCCGGTTGCAGGCCGGCAAGAAACGCCGTTGTCCAACAACCCGTGCGCAAGCCGATCGCGGCGTCTTTGCGCAGGAGCATCGTCGACTGACCATCACGCCAGGGCAGGCCCAGGGATTCGGGCACGACCTCATCGGGTTCAATGCCGGCTTGCAGAAGTTCACCGAGCAGTTGCTCAAGCCTGGATTTGTCGATTATGGCAACGCCAACGCTATCACCATCATTTTTCCTGCTGATCGCAAAGTGTTGCGACTCCACGTCAGCAATCAAATTTTCTTCCAGCGCAAACGGAATCGCCTTAAGTTTTTTCGCGGCGTTTTTTACCGGGACGGTGGCGCTTGTAACCAGGACATCCTCACCCGGTAGCAACAGGATCAGGTGCTTTTGCATCGCCGCCGCCGATAACGCATCCAGGTCGCCGGACTCGACCCGGCCCATTTGTCCTCCATGGGAATCCATGGCGACCCATTGTGCGCCGTCTTCAAGCATTCTGAATACCAATGTATCGCTCATAAGAATCCGTTGTTACTCGCTATTGAATGTGCGCATGACCGGTAGCGATTGGCCGCCGTTACGCTCAAGCAAACTGTACATCGTGAACCGGGTCGAGCCAATAGATACATCCGCTGTCAGCCGAAAGAAACTGCTGGACAATTCTAGTGACTGCATCACTTCCGGCTCGACCAGGTCGGTAAATGCGGCCAGATCCTCGAATCCCTGGTCGCCACGTTCCCCGACCAGGTTTTCAGCAACATTATCGCTGATTTGCTCAGACAGGGAGCGCAGGACGGGTGCTCTGGCGGTGTTGACGTTGAGCGCCGTGCCGTTTGGCAAGGCGGTGACGTACGGCGCCAGGATTCGGAAACTGGCCGCGTCCATATCACCGATCGACAACAATTCGGTGGCAGATGTAATCGAAAGATTTGCGGCTCTGTAGGGCGGATTCCGTGCCGTATAAAAGCTGTCTTCGGCACCGCTAGGGAATCCAGGTTCCAGGTCATGATCCAGCCAGTCGACGGTCATCCGTCCCAGCGCCGGATCCAGCTGGAGTACGTTTAGCAAGCGTTCAAACTGTGCGAGCGAGATTTCGTCGATCCGTCCATTACCATCTACCAGGTTGTTCAGGTTAAAACGACCCTGCATATCTTCCAGAAATCCACGGATCGCGCCACCTTCTACCGGTAATATTCGACCCTTTGTCGCCCAATCTTCACCGGTGTGATCGGTGGATGAATCCCTGGCGTCCGTGCGCAGAATTTCGTTGGCCCAGGATTCCGCGCCGAGCGCGTAGTACAAAGCCTGATCGGATTCAAACAGGTTTTCACTGCGCCTGATATCGAGACTGGTATCCCATTGCAGGTTGACGGTGAGTATGGCCACCAGGGCGACCAGCAACAAGGCGGTCAGCAAGGCCACTCCTTGTTGCCGGCATTTGCTTGCGAATGCCGGTTTTCGCCTAACCACCCCTGACCTCCAGCAAGCGCCTAATCCGGCCCTGGTCCGGTAATTCGATGTTGATTTCCACGGCGAGCGGTAGCAGCCAGGCGGCTACCTTGTCGTTGCTGCCCAATGGTGGCCAACTCTCATGCCACTCGAGTCGTTCGTCCAGATAGCGGATGAGTACGTCGTCGACCTCATCCAGAATTTCTATTCGCTGTGGCTCGGTGCCCGATAATCTGTCCAGCACCTGCCAGCTAAGCCGCACCAGTTTTCTGTCCTCTAGTTGATAGGCGACTCGTTGCAATGTGCTGCGTTGTACACCTGCCGGATTACTCCAGCCACCGCGGGTCAGCGTAACCAAAATTATGTTGCGGGCGTCTGCTGACAATGACGCTTCTTTGAATTCGCCCAGCTCCGAGCGAACCGGTCTGGGCTGTAACTGGGAAAAGTCTCTGCTCAGGTAAATCATCGAAGTCTGGATCTGCCGCAACCGGTCAGCCCTTGCACGAGACCAGTCCACCTGGTCGCTGATTGCGATAAAGCCGCCAAATAACATGACCGCCATCATGGAAAAAATCGCCAGCGCCACGAGTATTTCGATCAGGGTAAAGCCCTGCACAGGCGTTTTTCCGCGAACGGTCATTGCGTTTCTTCTTCGGGCTCAGAGGACCAGGGCAGAATTTGTCCGGCACCGACGATGGGAGGACCGACAAACCCTGCAATATCCGAGATTACCTCATCCGGGGAATCTTCCTTGCTGACCGTGATGTCCACCCGAAACAGGTTCTCCACTTGTGTTTTGGAAACCTCGGCGCTCCATCGCCACCTCTGGCCGGCATATTCCAGGTCGCCATCACTTTCGCCAAGCTGTGGAACCTGTTGTTGCAACCGCATATCGGTCAACTGGTTTGCCGCAATCCAGTGAGCAAAGGTTTTCTCCTGCAAACGGTCTCCCGCGCCTATCGATTGCATAACCGCGTAGTAGGTGGCGCTCAGACCCAGTGCGGTGATCGCCATCGCGACCATGACCTCGATCAGGGTAAATCCGCGCTGTCGGGTCATCGTCATTCTTGATTCGAGGTTTTGATAACCAGGCCTTCCCGGGTATCACCGACCAGCCGGTAGCGGGTATCGCTGGCTTCGCGAAAAAGGTGTACTTCGAAAGGGCTGATATCGCCGCTGCTCAGTAGAATAATTTGCGGCACCGGTGCGTCCTCGTCATCGGGCACCGGTAGCAGCGCATTACGGTCGTCAACGTACAACTCAACGATAATGCCCTCAACCAATGCCCGGGGCCGAAAGATTTCATCGTCATCCATCGGTACCCACATGCTGATCATATTGCCATCGTCGTCGGGTCGCCGGTCATATAGATAAAAACGGTATCCTTCTGCTGCGATCTCCAGACCGATGGTACGACCCTGAAACACGGCTTGTTCCTGCGCCATCTCCAGCAAGGCGTGCAAACGCCTGGTTTCTCTTGCGATATCCTTATCGGCGTCCAGGATGCCTGTAGAGAACACCGCCAGCGCCGTACCGATCGCCATGATAACCAGCACAACCAGAATTTCGAGCAGGGTAAAGCCGCGCTGGTCGAGTCGCGAGCGTGTTGGGATATTCACCATTTGACCAGGGACACGAGCCGGGACTGTGCTGCCTGTTACTCGTCCAGATTCCAGTTGCCGATATCGGCGTCTTCCTCCACGCCTCCCTGCAAGCCGTCCGCACCGAACGAATAGATATCAACCCGCCCGTTTTGCCCCGGATAAAGATACTGATACGGTGAACTCCATGGATCCTTTCTCAATCTTTCCAAATACCCGCC
Source organism: Gammaproteobacteria bacterium (assembly GCA_027297845.1). Classification (GTDB taxonomy): domain Bacteria; phylum Pseudomonadota; class Gammaproteobacteria; order Steroidobacterales; family MnTg04; genus MnTg04. Next base: position 16,764 of record JAPUHG010000242.1, read on the forward strand.
GCGTGCATATTTCGGCAGATTGGTGCCAGCGGGTTTCCGGACCAGCGCTTCCAGGCCCTGTTCTGTCGTGGGATATTTGGAGTTGTCGATTCGATACATTTTTAGCGCAGTTTCAATGGTCAGGATATCGGTCTTGGCCGTGGTTATCCGTGCCTGTTCTACCCGGCCGATGATGTTGGGCGCGATTATCGCTGCAAGAATACCGAGGATCACCACGACTACCATTATCTCGATCAGGGTGAAGCCGGCATTGCCGAGCGTGGGTTTTTTTGCGTTCATGGGTCAGACACCGGTAGCCTAGGGAGTTCTGATCTTTTCATGAGCGCAAGATACGAATTCATGAACAGATCAGAGCTTCCGTAACGTCTACATGATAACAGAGCACAGGAACAACACGGTGAGAGGAGCTGATTTTTTCGGAAGGCCGGTTGCCAAAGGGGTCGTCGCAATTGCCGCACTTGCCCTGCTTTTCATGGTGATCGGCGATCCTGCGCGCGAGCTTTTTCGATATGAGCGCGAGGCCGTGCTGGCCGGCGAAGTCTGGCGGCTGTTCAGCGCCCATTTAGTGCACCTGGGAGCGGGCCACACCGTGTTGAACCTGGTCGCACTGGTCCTGGTCTTTTTACTGCTCGGCCAGGAATTTACGCTGGCGCAATGGGCCTGGGTGACCGGTTGCGCGGTGGCGCTGATCGCTGTTGGCTTCGTCTGGCTCAGACCGGAGTTGCAGTGGTACGTGGGTCTGTCCGGCCTGCTGCATGGCTGGCTGGTAGCCGGTGCGACACAGAGATTCAGACAAGGACACAAGGATGGGTTGATACTGCTTGCTGTGGTGCTTTTGAAGGGCTTTTATGAGCAATTGGCCGGGCCCCTGCCGGGCAGTGAGCTGGCGAGCGGAGGAACGGTCGTCGTCGACGCGCATTGGTTTGGGATTGTCGGGGGCCTGTTGGGCGCGTGGAGCCTGGGGCTGCACAATCGTTTGACTCGCGTATAATCCCAGCCCAGGGGCCTGTCCGGCTTCGGACTAATCTACTGCGGCGGCGGGGAATCGGCCGATATTGTCGATCGTTCTCGTTGAATAGAACCACTATTCGCCTCGAATGATCAAAAATCTCGTCTCTATTTCCCACCTGCCTCGTGACGATTGCCAAAGTCGGACAGGCCCTTGCGCTGGGCCCACTTGCAACCTGAGTAGCGCACTAATAACTCAAAAGAGGTGAACGATGTCGTTAGCGTATGTATTTCCGGGGCAAGGATCGCAAGCCGTGGGCATGCTTGCCGACCTTGCGGAGAGTCACCCCATCGTGGAGGAAGTATTCGCAGAAGCTTCCCAGGCGCTGGGCTACGATCTATGGGCGGTCAGTCAGCAGGGACCTGCTGAAAAACTCAATCAGACCCAGGTGACGCAACCGGCTTTGCTCGCGGCGGGGGTTGCCGTATTTCGTCTCTGGCAGCAGCTTGGCGGCCAGCAGGCGACGATAATGGCCGGTCACAGCCTTGGCGAGTACACGGCGTTGGTATGCGCCGATGTGATCAATTTTGGC
>JAPUHG010000243.1 GCA_027297845.1 Gammaproteobacteria bacterium
AAAGTCGTCTTAGCGATGATGTCCTTTTCACTAAAACTTCCCGTATCGATTCTCGCTACGGCAAAACTGTCAGACGGGCCCAACCTGGTCAATGTGTAGTTAATAATATGCTCCGCCTTCTCGAGCTCATCACTATAGGTGCCGGAAGTATCCAGCAAGAGGTAGGCGCCCGTATTCCTGGCAACCGGCTCCCCGCAGGCTGTCAGCAGAAGAATGAGCAGCCCTGGGAGAATTCGTAGCTTCATGATGACACCCCACTAAATTGACCTGACGATTTGTGCTGTTTCCCGCCCGCCATATGCTCTATCCACAACGGCACTATGATTAGCAAATCGTAGAGCCTCTGCAGAAAATTCGCCCCATAGCGGAACGTATTCCCCAGCACCCGCATCGACAGCGCAATCAGCCGCAGCATGCCGATCCCGATAACGCCAATCACCGTTCGCATTGAATGCACGAATGTCTCCAATGGAATCGCAACAAAAACCAGCGCAAATGGAAGCACGAAGCCCATCCCCATCTGCGCAGCCGTGGTTATCCATTGAAAATCGTTGGCCAATATCAAGGTACTGTCTCCACGCAAAATCGCGCTGGTTGCCAATTCGTCATGCAGCAGTATTTCTCGCATGTAGGCGAGACCCGCTTCCACACTGGCCAGTAAAAACAGTATCGTAAAGGTGACCCATATCATTCTGACTCTCATTTTATCCGGTAATGCGCCGATCACCGGGAACAAGCGTGTAATGCGCATGGACTCCATCAAGAACAGTCCCATGGAGATTTCGACCAGGATAATTACCAGGGCCGCGATATCGGCGGTTCGAAAACTACCGATAAAATTCGTACCACCGACCATTTCCGCCATCGGTCGCGCAATCAGAGAAAAATTGACGGTCGCACCACCAAGGGCAATTACCATTACTAGCGTGGAAATAAAGAACTGGACCAGCGATGACGAAGAAAGCGTTTGCACCGCCCGGTCGGTACCCTTCACGATGTCTTCGTATTCCTTCATGTGCCGGTCAATAGCGCGCGAACTTTTCAACAGGCTATCGATATTCTTGGTGACCGCCGACAACGTCTGCTGAATTTTGATCCATTGCGGCATCATCCCGCTCAATATTTTGTGGCGCGCCGCGCTTGCCGTCCGATACTCCTCTATCGCCTGTTTGTGAGCCTTGATCAGCGACTTGTGGATATCGGCCAGAATATTGCCGATCATGTAATCGCTTGGTGCATCTATCTTGGCGACCACTTCAACGGCCTTGGTCCAGCCCGGTGGCGAGGGCGGAACATCGATTGCGCCCTGGTGGTCCTCGTCAATTCGCGCGATAGCCTCGTTGAGCCTGCGCCGCAGAGCCGGGTATTTGGAAAGGTCTTTGTCTACGGAGTCGCCTACCCGCTCGAACTCGCGTTCGATAACCCTTTCCTTGGCTTCCCGCCCGGATGCCAGAAGCACTTCCCGGTTACGTTCCGCCAGGCGTACCCCTGCCCGGCTTATCGAGCGCGATCCGAGCCGCAGGGCATTGTGCAGAATCCCGCCGGCGCTGTGCAGCGCTGCGTGAACTGTCGACCTTGCGAGGTAAAGTATTGCAATACTGATTACCACCCAGATAATCGCCGAGAGTACCGGGCTAGGTGTGATTGACAGAATTTCGTCAAAGTTCATTTGTTGTCTCCCATAGACGGCCGTCAGCAGCACATTCGCTGGCGCATAGCGTGCCCAAAAAAGCAGCACCTGGATCGCCACTGGTTCAGCGGGGAGAGTTCAGCAAGATCGACGGAAAGACCGCCGAATAAGAGACAGAATAATCTGTTCCGGTAACCCCGCTATCCTAGGAACATCCCTTAGATCGGTGGCTTTGCGACCCCTTCTTTCGAAAAGGTGTGCCTTTAATTCAAATTGAGACTGTCATTGAAATGTTGAGATGTCAAACGCTGTGGGTTTATGTAAAAAACTCATCGGCGACAGCATTTTCGAAACTGTGGCTATTGCCCTTGCGCACCATGCAACGCAAGAGTTTACTGATCTGTGGAGCGCTCAATAATCTGCGTTGTGATTTTCTACCGGTTGTCTGTTTCTGGCGACACATCACACTAGCTGCACGCGCGAAACAAATTCGCGCAAGAACGCGAGTGACCAACCTGGAAACCAGACCCTTAGCGCACGAATAAATAGATCATGCTGGTGATCACTGCAGCGCCGATCAAATTGAGCACGATCCCTTCGCGCGCCATTTGTTTTATTGTCAGCATGCCTGAGCCAAAAACAACCGCATTCGGCCCGGTCGCCACCGGCAGCATAAATGCAAAGCTGGCGCTCATCGCCGCCGGCACCATGATCAAGGCGTGATCGATACCGGTATTTGTTGCCGCGGCCGCCAGAATCGGCATCAGCAGCGTTGTTGTCGCAGTGTTGCTGGTCACCTCGGTAAGAAAAGTCACCGCCAGGCAGATAATCAGGATCATCAGCAACAATGGAAGCTGCCCCAGTCCGGCCAGCGCCGCTCCCAGGGTCACGCTTAAACCTGAACTGACGAAGGCCTTGGCAATACAGATGCCACTGCCAAACAAAATCAGGATACCCCAGGGAATTTTGACAGCTGTGTCCCACACCAACAGACGACTCCCCCGGCCATTCGGGATCAGGAACATCGCTACAACCGCCAGCAACGCAACACTCGCGTCATTTGCAGTCGGCACTCCGATCAGTGCGCTCCAACCACCAAAAGGCTCCTTGCGAGTCATCCAAAGTATCGCGGTTATCAGAAAAATAACCAGCGTACGGATTTCTTCCGAGCGCCAGGCGCCCACATCAGGCAAATCGAACTTCATTTGTTTTTTCAGCCCGCGCGTCAGCCAGATCCCGGTGATTGGGACCATGGTCACGACGACGGGCAGCGCCCACTTCATCCAGCCCAGAAAAGTAATCTCGATGCCGGTGTTTTCCGCATAAACCTTCATAAAAATCAAATTAGGCGGCGTACCAATCGGCGTACCGACACCGCCGATATTGGCGGCAAACGCGACCCCCAGCAACAGGCTCACTTTCATGCGCATGTCAGTGACTTTTTCCGTGATCGCCAGCACGATCGGCAACAACATCAGTGTGGTTGCGGTATTCGATATCCACATGCTGAGTACCGCGGCGGCGGCCATGAAACCGAATATCAGGCGACGCGGACTTTCTCCACCGAACGCATGCACCATGCCGAGCGCAATTCTTCGATGCGCTCCACTTCTCGCCAATGCCGTAGACAGCATGAATCCGCCCAGCAGCAGCAGGATCAGCGGGCTGCCATAAGCTTCACCAACCTGGGTGGGGGTCAATACACCGACCAAAGGCAAGACCGCCAGCGGAATCAACGAAGTTGCCGGAATGGGAATGGGCTCGAAAATCCACCACAGGGCACAC
>JAPUHG010000244.1 GCA_027297845.1 Gammaproteobacteria bacterium
CGCAACAATAAACCCGAGCAGCATTGAAATTCTACGGATCCGCCGGTCCCGCTGCATCGTCAATTCGACTTCGGTCGAGACCGCCGCGGGGTTCGGATTCGTGCCGAGCGTATCCAAATTTTCAAGTAGTTGATCGCTGTCGATTTTCAAAAGCAACGCGTAGTTTTTCAGATGCCCACGCACGAAAACCGGCGCACCGATCACCTCGAATTTTTCATTTTCCAGGGCTTCGATCTGGACTTCGTCGAGATGGAGTTCTGCCGCGATCTGGGCAATCGCGAGGCCCTGCGATTCGCGCGCCTGCCTTAGCTTCTCGCCGGGGCCGATTCGGGTCTCGTTTACCTCATTCCGCTGGTCCGGTTCAACCGGCATTTTGCTCCGCCTCCAGGAACTGGCGGGCCTCAACAGAATCCGGGAAATTCTCAAGAAGTTGCGTCGAATATGCACCGGCCGCGGCCAGGTCCCCGAGCGCTTCCTCCACCCGGACGCCGAGCCACAAGGCATCCGCTGTCGCAGCCGTCGCGACGCTTGCCATGTATCGATCCATGAACGCCCTCGCCTGCAAATATATCTTGTCGGTGAAGCTCAAATCCGCCATCTGCAAGAGCGAGGTGGTGAAACGTGGATTCGCTTGCAGGGAGAGCCTGAAATACCTTTCCGCCTGCTTGTCTCGTCCTTGATCCAGGGAGCACAACCCGGCATTGGAATACGCAGCAGCCGGCGTTTGGTAAAGCGGGTTTTTCACCGCCTTGTCGAAATTTTTTATCGCATCGTCATAATCGCCTTGCTTGCAAAGAAACGCGCCGTAGTTATTCAAAGTCAAGGAGTTATCGGGATCCAGGTGCAATGACCTGCGATATTCTGACCGTGCCTTTTCCAGTTCGCCAAGCCTTGTATACAAAACCGCCAGTGCCATGTGCGCGTCGGCGCGATCCGGATCCTGCGTCAGCGAGCGTTGCATTTTCTCCAGCGCGAGCTGCATCTGACCCATTTGCATATAGCTAATACCCAGCTGCAAGTTGTACGACGCCGCATCCTTGATCTGCTGTTTACTGGGCTCGGGTTTCCCGCCCGTCGTTACACATGCACTCATCAGCAATGCAGACAAAATTATCAGCAACCGGCTGTTTCTTTTCATGCGCTTTTCACCTGTATGCCCAGTTTGTCACCAAGTCTTGCCGTGGTGCGGTCTTTGACCTTGCCGGCAAGTTGCCCACAGGCCGCATCGATATCCTGCCCGCGGGTACGTCGGGTGGTTGTCATGATACCGCCGTCCAGCAGGATTTGCCTGAATTCATTGATCCGTCGTACCGGCGAACAACGATACGTCGTACCGGGAAACGGGTTAAAGGGAATCAGGTTGACCTTGGCCGGCCGGCGGCGCAGCAAACGGGCCAGTTGCCTGGCATGAACGAGACTGTCATTGATGCCGTCCATCATCACGTATTCAAAAGTAATACTCCGGTTGCTATGCTTTTCGGCATATGCCCAGCAAGCCGCGAGCAATTCCCGAATCGGGTGCCTGCGATTAATCGGAACCAGCTGGTTGCGCAGCTCGTCGTTGGGCGCATGCAGGGAAACCGCCAGCGCCACGTTGCAGTCATCAGCCAGTCTTTTCAGATTTGGCACCAGACCCGAGGTGGACAAGGTAACCCGCCGTCTGGACAGCTCGAAACCCAGCTCGTCGATCAGAATCTCCAGCACCGGAACCACGTTCCGATAATTAGCCAGTGGCTCTCCCATACCCATGAAAACCACGTTGCTGATGACACGCTCCGACGCCAGCGTCGTTTCTCCGAGCAGGCGTTTGGCCAGCCAGACCTGACCGGCGATTTCCGCGCTACTCAGGTTCCTGTTAAAACCCTGTTTCCCTGTCGAACAAAAACTACAATCCAGTGCGCAGCCCACCTGGCTGGAAATACACAAGGTGCCTCGATCCGTCTCGGGGATAAAGACCATTTCAATTGCCTGGTTCGCACCGGCCCTCAACAACCACTTGCGTGTGCCATCGTCCGATAGTTGTTCGGTCACGATTTCCGGCGCCCTGACTTCTGCGATTTCCTTCAGGCGTTCGCGCAAGGTCTTGCTGATATCGGTCATTCGATCGAAATCGGATTCGCCCCGCCGGTAAATCCACTTCATCATCTGGCGCGCACGATAAGACTTCTCGCCGAGCCCGGTGAAAAAATTCTCCAGTTGCACTCGCGACAGGCCCAGCAGGTTTTGACGATCGCCACTCATTACATGTTTGTCCGGATACCGAGCGTCCGCTTAGCGCGTGCGCGGGCAGACTCCATCGTCGCCAAAGAAAAATTCGATCTCCTGGGCCGCGGTTTCCGGCGCATCGGATCCATGGACGACATTGGCATCGATCGAGGCTGCGAAATCAGCCCGAATCGTTCCCGGATCGGCTTTCGCCGGATTGGTCGCGCCCATGATCTGCCGATTACGATCGATCGCGTTTTCACCTTCCAGCACCTGCGCGACGACCGGACCGGAGCTCATGTAGCTAACCAGGTCGGTATAGAAAGGCCTTGCTTTGTGAACGGCATAAAACTCGCCGACCTGCTCGGCCGACAAATGCATCATTCGCGATGCGACGATGCGCAGTCCGCCGTCTTCAAATCGTTTACAGATCTCGCCGATGATGTTTTTCTCGACCCCATCGGGCTT
>JAPUHG010000245.1 GCA_027297845.1 Gammaproteobacteria bacterium
ACAAAAAGTGTTCTTAAAAGAAATGCTTATTATTTTTGGGAAATTGCCGCTGCCCGCGGTTTGACGGCAGCGACGATTACCCGGGTCTTAATGCAATCGCGTGCGAAAACGGGCAAAACCCTGCGCACCCGGTTGTAGTTCGTTTCTCAGTATCCAGCGTATATCCGTATAGTCGACCGCCTGCGCCGGGCGCTGGCTGCCGTCTACAGAGCTCACGACCAACTCTTCCGGCAAACCCCAGGTCCGCCCGCCATCGATCGAAAAGCTGATATCGGTACCGGGCCCAAAGGCGGTCCCTTCGATGTATTCCATGTGCCGTGGCACCGGGTTGGTGATGACCACGTTTTCCGCCAACTCGCTGCCGGTGTTGGAAAAGGTGACGGTATAGATGACGACATCGCCGGGGATAACCTTGCTGGCCGTTTCCAGCCGCGTGATTGATTCACCATTGGCATCGGTCTCGATAATCTCCACTTCGGCCGTCGTCTGAATCTGAATAGCCCCGGTTTCCTGTGCGCTGGCAACGAATGAGCTCAGCGACAGCGCCAGCAATGCCAACGAGCCAGCAATAAATTTCTTGTTAATAGTGTTCATGGTTTATCCCCTTAGTTGATGACCACGGTAAATGCGATGGTTTGCGGTCCGTCCGCCTGATCGAGGTCCCCGAGCGACACGGTCACCGCGCCACCGACAAACGCACCGACATCGGCATCCGGCGCATCGGTCAACGGACCGCCGTTTAAAGTTAAAGAACCCGCCTGGTAGGTGGTGAACGGCGGTATAGGATCGGAAAAACTTGCGCTGATCGCGGTACCCGAACCGCTGGCGGTCACAACGATCTGGTAAGTGATCTGTGCGCCCGGCACTGGCTGGGTTCCACCGAATGGATCGCTGACCGATGCCGACTTGACGATCGACAACGAAACATTGCTGACGATATAGGTGCCGGTATCGGCATCGTCGCCACCACTGTTGCCATACATTGCGTCCGTACCAGAATCACCCTGACCACCCAGGACATCACCCGAGTTGCCCACGCCAAACGCGGTCGTCGCAGTCAGCTCGCTGAAACCCAGGTTGCCATCGACCAGGCCCAGCGGGATATCGTTAACCAGCAAAACATTGATCGAGGCGTCGGCAGCGAGTTGTGGGTCGTTGACACCGGCGTTGTACGGGGTATCGCCGGCAGACAAGTCGCCGCTACCATCGGTATCGAAGAAGATCGATGACGGCAGTGACGGGTTGGGATCGAAATTATCGCCCGTTAAGGCGCTATCGATGCTCAAGACGAAGTCGTCGGTACCGTTACCGGTATTGGTCACGGTAAACAGCAGCGAGCGACTGGCGTCACCCGGTGTTACCGGAACAATAGGGCTCTGCAACAGGACGTTGACATCCAGGATTTCGGCCACGGTGACCACCAGGATGTTCGAATTCTGCGACACCGGTGTGCCGGCAACCACGTAATCGACCTGGGCGGAATTCGTGATATCGGTACCTGCACTGGTACCGATGGCGAACACCGCCGGCGCTGCGGTCAACAACCCCAGCGTAAACAGAATCAAAGTCAGTTTTCTCATCGTATTGCTCCCCGGAGCCTGCGACTCGGTTCTGCCACGCTCCGGTTGCCGGCAAAACCCAAAAAATCCCGTAAAAATTAGTACTTTGGCGCAACTACCTTAGGCCTGCACTCAGGAAACTATAATGAACTGGTGCATATTTTCCATAATCTGGCCCAAGCAATGTTCCAATCTGTGAAAAGGGTCACATGTCCCGCCAAATAAGGCCGTGAAGAACGTCACAGCACAGCAAAAAAGAACAGGTTTTCGACAAGCGGGCCAACTTGCGATTTCGGTAAATCGAGCCGATACTGCAGTGCAATATAGAGTGATGATCGATAGCTGGCCCACCAAGGATTCCCATCATGCCGAGTACCGGCGACACCGCAAAAACAGAATCGGACACGAAAACGTCCCCCGCCAGGGGCGCAAAGAAGACGCGCGCCAACAAGAAAAAAGCCGGCGCGAGCGGGAAATCAAAAGCTACGCAAGCAACCAATGCACGAACCAGGCCGAAAACCAATGGCCAGACCGCACCCGCCGCTGAGCAGGTGAAAAAACCGCTGCCGGGCCGCGCCAACCTGGAAGACGCACGCCGGACCTCCGAGCAAATCCTCGGCGCCAACCCGCTGATCGGGTTTGACGGCCGCGAAGTCCTTGGCGCCATCGGCGGCCTGTTCCGAATTCTAGCGGTCAGACCCGACCTCGTCATTCGCGAGCAATTAGGCCTGTTGGCCGAGTTGATGCAGGTTGCGATGGGTGATTCGGTGGTTGCGCCGGATCCGGCGGATCGGCGTTTCAGGCATGAGATCTGGCAGAAAAACCCGTTTTACAAGCGGCTGATGCAGGCCTACCTGGCCTGGCGAGCCAGCCTGTTTACTATCCTGGAATCATCCAATGCCAGTGATCGGGAAAAGGAACGGGCGCGCTTCGCGCTCGGTCTGTTCACCGAAGCCGTCGCGCCGACCAACACCTTACTGGGCAACCCCGGTGCACTCATGCGCATCGTCGAGACGCGGGGCAAAAGCCTTTGGTATGGCGCACGCAACATGCTCGACGATTTGCTAAACAACGGCGGCATGCCAAAACAGGTTGACGAAAGCCATTTCCAGGTCGGGAAAAACCTCGCTGCTACACCTGGCGCGGTCGTTTTTCGTAATGAAGTACTCGAGCTGATCCAGTACACACCGGCCAGCAAGCAAGTCTACAAACGACCGTTGCTGCTGATCCCGCCACAGATCAACAAGTTCTATATCGTCGATCTCTCACCGGGCCGAAGTTTCGCCGAATACGCAGTACGCCATGGCATCCAGTTGTTTGCGATAAGCTGGCGCAACCCGACCGCGTCGCAAAAGGATTGGAACCTCGAGACTTATCTGGCCGCTTGCAAAGAAGCGATGCACGCGGTTTGCGATATCACCGGGCAGCAGGACCTCAGTATGATCGCGGCCTGCGCGGGCGGCTTTACCGCGGCCACCCTGCTCGGCCACCTGGCTGCCATCGACGATAAACGCGTACATAACATTACTTTGCTGGTCACCGTGCTCGACACCGATAGCCCGACCTTGATGACGCTGTTCTCGAGCAAAACCGGGATTACCGCGGCGATCCAGCGCTCACGCTCCAAAGGCGTGCTCGAAGGCCGTGAAATGTCGAGAGCGTTCGCCTGGCTGCGCCCGAATGACCTGATCTGGGGATACGTCGCCAACAACTGGCTGATGGGCAATAAGCCACCCGCCTTCGACGTACTGTCATGGAACGCAGATTCGACCCGCTTACCGGCCGAGTTCCACGCCGATATCCTGTCCATCGCGCTACACAATCCACTGGTCAAAAAGAACAAATTGAAAGTGCTGGGTACGCCGATCGATATGAGCAAAGTCAAACAGGACAACTACATCGTTGCCGGCATTACCGATCACATCACGCCATGGAAAGCCTGCTACGAAAGCCGGAAAATCCTCGCCGGCAAGACCGAGTTTGTGCTCAGTTCCAGCGGGCATATCCAGGCCATCGTTAATCCACCGGGCAATCCACGTTCCAAGTTTTATACCAACGACGATCTCAACCTGGACGCGGATGACTGGCTCGAAGGCGCGCAGGTGGTTCAGGGTACGTGGTGGGACCACTGGTTGCAGTGGTACGCCAAGCGTGGCGGCGGCAAACGCAACGCGCCGAAAACAGAAGGTAGCGATGCCTACCCGCGGATGGACGACGCCCCCGGTCGTTACGTGCATCAAAAATAATGGCCGCCGTTATCGACTCGCAGACCAGGAGCAGCCAGGCGGCGACCGATCCGCTGGTTGAATATATCGAGGTCGATGGCGTGATGTTGCGGGTGGCGACCCGCCCCGGCAAAGGGGTGCCATTGTTCTTGTTCAATGGCATCGGCGCCAATTTCGAACTGGTTTTTCCGTTCATGGACGCCCTGCCCGATAAGGAAATGATTATTTTCGATATCCCCGGCACCGGGCGATCTTCGATGTGGTGGCGCCCGCGCCGCTTTTCGGGCCTCGCTTCGCTGGCCAACAAACTGCTGGACCGCATGGGCTACCAGGAAGTCGATATCCTGGGCGTATCCTGGGGTGGCGCACTGGCACAACAATTCGCCAGGCAATACCCGGACCGTTGCCGGCGTCTGATTCTGGCTGCGACGTCGGCGGGCGCGATCAGCGTACCTGGCAAGCCAAAGGCGCTGATCAAGATGGCGACGCCGATGCGCTACATGTCCGCGCAATACATGCAAGAGGCCGCGCCCCATATTTATGGTGGTGAAGTCCGGCGCAAACCACACCTGGTCACCGAGCACAGCGCGCGTCTTATTCCGCCGAGCATCACCGGTTACCTCTATCAGTTGATGGCGGGTATCGGCTGGACCAGCGTGCACTGGCTGCACAAGCTTCTGCAACCAACATTGATCCTGGCCGGTGACGACGACCCCATCGTGCCACCCGTTAACTCCCGCCTGATGTCCTTGCTAATTCCCAACAACCGCCTGCATATCGTCCATGGCGGTGGCCACCTGTTCCTGGTGCACAGCACCCGCAAGGTCGTGCCCATCATTAACCGATTTCTCGACGCGTCTGACGACGAACTTTGAGAGATCAGGCCATCTCTGCAGGTTTTCCTAATCTGCAGGACGGCCGCAAATGGATGATCCAAAAACACTCACCTTTTGTTATTCAGGATTGATTTACTCTAGTTTTCAGAGTACTCTATTTCTATCCTCACAACGGAGCCTTACTATGTCGAATGTTGAACAGGATCTCGCCTACGTACAGGAGGTGGTCAAGGATGCGGAATCGGCCCCATCGGGACCGCGCGCAATTTTTATACTCTGGGCGGCTATTTACTTCACCGGCTTTTCCCTTTTCGACTGGAACCATCGATACGCCGGCATATTCTGGTTGATCGCAGGCTCAGTCGGCGGGGTGGTCAGCTTCTGGCTGGGAAGCCGCTCGGCGCTCCGTGCCGGTGCGGCGTCACGCCGCATGGCAAAGCGCCATATGTTGCACTGGATCGGCATGGGCGCCGC
>JAPUHG010000246.1 GCA_027297845.1 Gammaproteobacteria bacterium
CCTTCGGACTGGCCGAGCGGGCGACCGATCTCGAGCGATAGGGTCATCGCAAGATCATCTTTGCGTGCCTCCATCCGCCGGGCGATCGCGCGCAAAACTTTGCCGCGCTCCCAGCCATGTGTGGCACCCCAGGTTTTCAGCGCCGCCCGTGCGTGGGCAAGGGCCTGCGCTACGTGGCGCCCATCGCAAGTAGGGGTTTCCCAAAGCACCTCTTCGTTGCAGGGATTGATAACTGGGATTCTGTCCAAATCGGTCTGCGTTGAAAAGTCGCCGCCAATCAGGATTTTCGGCTCAAAAGTTTTCATGATCGACAGGTCCTTTTCACCTACAATTACAGTATTTCCGGCTCGCTGGTGGCCTGGCCGAAACTCGTTTCAAGAAAATCAAAATCACATCCGGCGTCGGCCTGGCTAATGTGTTGCGCAAACATCCAGCCATAGCCGCGCTGAAACTTCGGTTCTGGTGCGCGCCATTTGGCCTGTCTTTCGGCCAGTTCTTCGTCCGAAACGTCCATGTCGATGCTGCGTGCGTTGACGTCCACAGATATGACATCCCCGGTTTTCACCAATGCCAACGGGCCACCAATATGTGCCTCTGGCGCGACGTGTAAAATGCAGGCGCCGTAACTGGTGCCGCTCATGCGCGCATCTGACAGCCGCAGCATGTCACGCACTCCGGCTTTCAGCAGCTTTTGCGGTATCGGCAGCATGCCCCATTCGGGCATTCCCGGCCCACCCTTTGGCCCGGCGCCGCGCATGACCAGGACCGTGTCCTCGGTAACATCCAGGTCGGGGTCATCAATTTCAGCCTTCATTTGTGCGTAGCTGTCAAAGACCAGTGCGGGGCCGCTGTGTTTCAAGAACTTTTCCGCACAAGCCGAGGGCTTCATGACGCAACCGCCAGGCGCAATGTTTCCGCGCAGAACCGCCAGTGCGCCCTCTTTGTAGATCGCCGTTTCAAATGTGCGAATGACGTCGTCATTCCAGACCTTTGCCTGCGAAATATCCTTGGCAAGCGTATTTCCTGAAACCGTTAAGGCGGACAGCTCAAGAAATTCAGTCAATCGGGTCATCAGGGCCGGCAGGCCGCCTGCATAAAAGAAATCCTCCATCAGGTAACGATCCCCAGATGGCCGGATATTTGCGATGACCGGCACTTTGCGGCTGATGTCGTCAAAATCATCGAGCGTGATGTCAATGTTTGATCGTCTTGCCTGCGCAATAAGGTGGATAACAGCGTTGGTTGAACACCCCATGGCCATCGCCACCGCAATCGCATTTTTGAATGACGCAAGGCTTAGGAGGTGCGACGGGCGCAGATCTTCGTTCACCATATCAACAATGCGTCTGCCAGAGGCCGCGCACATGCGGATGTGGTTTGAATCTGCCGCAGGGATTGAAGATGCGCCCGGCAACGTTAACCCCAGCGCCTCGGTCGTTGCGGTCATCGTGCTGGCGGTGCCCATTGTCATGCAATGCCCGTAGGACCGGGCGATACCGGATTCCACCGCCTGCCATTCGGCCTCGTCGATATTGCCGGCTCTTTTTTCGTCCCAGTACTTCCATGCGTCAGACCCGGAGCCCAGCACCTCGCCGCGCAGATTGCCCCGCAGCATCGGGCCTGCCGGAACAAATATCGACGGCAGATCCATGCTGATCGCGCCCAGCAACAGCCCAGGCGTTGTCTTGTCACAACCGCCCATCAACACCACTCCATCGACGGGGTGCGAACGGATTAGCTCTTCGACCTCCATCGCCAACAAGTTGCGGTACAGCATCGTTGTCGGTTTCACGAAAACCTCGGCAAGCGACAGCGCCGGCAGTTCAATCGGCAGTCCGCCGGACTGAAGGATACCGCGTTTGATATCGTCGACCCGATGTTTGAAATGCGCGTGGCACGGATTGATATCTGACCATGTGTTGATTACCGCGATGACCGGTTTGCCGTCCCAGTCCTCGGGCGCATAACCCATCTGCATGATCCGCGACCGATGTCCAAATCCGCGCAAGTCCTGCGCGTCAAGCCACCTGGCGCTGCGAAGCGTGCGTTTACTCATTGGCTGGCCGTAATTCCGCCATCGACGTAGACCACCTGACCGGTCACGTAGCTGCCTGCCGGGGCGGCAAATGCGATGACCTGGCCGACAACTTCGACCGGTTCGCCAATTCTGCCCATCGGGTTTCTGCTTACGATGAATTTTCGAAATTCATCGCGCTCCAGATGTGTGCGGATGCGGTCTGACTTGATGAACGTCGGCGCCACGCCGTTTACCGTGATGTTGTGTTCTGCAAGCTCGACAGCGTGCTGCCTGACCAGCATCAGCAGGCCACCTTTTGTGGCGCAGTAGGCCGAATAGCCGCGGCCACGCAGGGCCAGTTTTGACCTGACCGACAACAAATGGATATGCCGCCCGCCATTGCCAGCCTTTATCTGGTGGCGTGCAACAGCCTGTGACAGGAACATCGCAGATTTCAGGTTGGTTTCGTAAACTTCATCAAAGGCTTCCTCGGTTACATCGAGCAAGCTCTGCTCGCGCTGGATACCGACACAATTGATCATCACGTCGATGCCGCCCAGTGCGGCGACAACTTTGTCAACAACAGCGGGAATATCACTTGTTTTCCGGGCGTTAAGTTCCAAGCCAATAGCTTTGCCGCCTGCACTCAGCAGGTTTTCCGCCAGAGATTCCGCCTTGGTGCGATTTGGCCCGGCAATAGCGATGTCGGCACCGCGTTTCGCGAATGCCCAGGCAATTGCCTCGCCCAAGGCGCCATAACCGCCCGGCAAGAACGCCCGCACGCCTGTCAGATCGAACAGTTTGTCAAGCGCCGCCAGATCGACTTTTGGGGTTATCTGGGCGGAGGAATCTGGTCTGTTCATGGCCCCACCTCGACACCCGCTGCGTCATAGACGCTTTCCATCAATCGAAGTGTCTGCAGGTTATCCAGCCGATCCGTATCAAACGGCGTGCCATCGCGGACGCCATCGACAAAATTCTTTATCGCGTGATCAAAACATTCCTGGTAGCGCCCAAGCAGATCGACTTCGATCGCCTCATCTTCAGCACCAACCAAGTAAACCCGATTGTAATCCATGATGACGGTTGCCTTGGTGCCGACAATTTCCAGACGATCACCGTGCAAAGGCGGATATCCAGGCGCGCAAATACAGCCGTCAGCCGTTGCGATCAGGCCATTTGGGCCATCCATCAATATGGTCGCGGTGTCTTCACCGGGCAGGCCGTCTGCCAGCCGGTTCAACCTCGCAGCAACGACCGTCAACGGCCCGACAAGCAGACGCAGCACATCCAGATGGTGGATCATCGTTTCAAACACCAGATTGCGCTTGAAGTCTTTCAGATAAGGCTGGCGCTCCACTAAAAACGGTTCCTGCCCGTCGCGCTGGCACAGGCCCGAGCCCCGACAGGCGATCACAGCGTGGCGGGGGGTGCCAATGCGCCCCTCGTCGATCCAATTGCGGACGGTCAAATAATGCGGCCGTAGGCGATAATTTTCGTGCACCATGAAACGGATTTTTTCGCCCACATATTCGATCAGCGCTTCCGCCTCAGCCACAGTTTCGGTCATCGGCTTTTGCAGCATGACATGCACGCCGTGGTCGGCTGCAAGGCGGGTGACCGGGTCATGCGCACCGACAGATGCGGCGATATCGACCAGCCCAAAACCACCGTCGGCAAACATCTTGTCGGGATCATCATAGACCCGCGCAATTCCAAATTCCGCGGCGCGTTCATGGGCTTTGGCCATGTCCAAATCACAGATCGCCACCACGGGAACACCGGAAGCCCGCCAGGCCCGCAAGTGGTGAAGGCTGATCATTCCGGCACCGACAAGCGCCGCGTTTTGCTGTGTGTCAGTCATTTTCCTGATCCCAATGCCCGTAGCCGTACAGCCAGACACTGCCGCCTGCCGACAACGTCTTTA
>JAPUHG010000247.1 GCA_027297845.1 Gammaproteobacteria bacterium
GCCCGCGACGAGTTCACCCGCACCTATCTTTCCCAAATCCTGCAGATCACCGAAGGCAACGTCAGCCAGGCCGCCCGCCTGGCCAAAAGAAACCGTACCGATTTTTACAAACTGTTGGCCCGCCATGAACTCGAGCCAGACATGTTCAAGCCTGCTTAACGACCTCAGGCATTGCTCTTGCCGTTCGCTATTTCGTGGCGATTCATCAGACTATAAAGCGTTGGCCTGGTTACGCCGAGCAATTTGGCCGCCTTTGCGACATTGCCACGTGCCACCGCTAGCGCTCTCCGCACCGCGTCTTTTTCCGCCTGTCCACGCACCGCTTTCAGATTCAGCATCAGGCCGGACGATTCACTAGCGGGTATAGTCAGGCCAAGATCTTCCGCGGTAACCAGTTTTCCGTCCACCATCACGCTGGCTGCCTTGATCTTGTTCTGCAACTCGCGAACATTGCCCGGCCAGGAGTATTCTTCCATCGCCTGAATCGCGTCTTCGCTAAAGCGGCGACGCGGACTGCCCTGCTGCACGCTGAACTGCTCCAGCATCAGGTAGGCCAGTGCAGAGATATCTCCGCTGCGGTCTTTCAGCAAAGGCAGTTCGATCATTACCTCTGCGATCCGGTAATAAAGGTCCTCGCGAAACGAGCCCTTGCCAATCAGTTCCTGCAAGTTCTGGTTGGTTGCGCAGACCACGCGCACGTCGATCGGGATCTCCTTTCGGCCGCCAATGCGTTCGATCGCCCGCTCCTGCAAAAAGCGCAGCATCTTGGCCTGCAACGCGGGCAGCATGTCACCGATTTCATCGAGGAACAATGTGCCGCCAGAAGCCATCTCGACCTTGCCCAGAGTTTGCTTGTAGGCACCGGTAAACGCACCCTTTTCGTGGCCGAACAATTCGCTTTCCAGCAGGTTTTCAGGGATCGATGCGCAGTTGATCGCGACAAACGGTTGTGACTTGCGACCGCTGAGTTCGTGCACGGCCCGCGCCAGCAATTCCTTGCCGGTGCCGCTGGCGCCCAGGAGCAGCACTGAAACTTCGCTGGGCGCGACTTTCTCAACCATTCTGCAGACCTGCCGCATTTCCTTGCTGACCGCGATCACACCGTCGATCGGCATGCTTCCTCTCGCGTTCAGCAACCGCCGATTCTGCTCCTCGAGCTGCCACATGCGAAACGCCCGTTCGACCAGTAGCTTGAGCACATCGGTATCGACCGGCTTGCGGTAAAAATCATAAGCCCCGAGACCGACCGAGCGGACCGCATTTTCGGTATCATGATTTCCGGTGATCACAATGACCTTGGTCTCGGGCGAGAGTATCAGGATTTCCTGCAGAGCCGCGATGCCTTCGCTGACGCCTTCGGCATCAGGTGGCAAGCCCAGGTCCTGCAGAACCACGGCAGGTTCGTCGCGCCGCAACTGCGCGATCGCCGACTCGCGGTCGCCGGCGAATGACAGTTCATAGTCATCGAAGCACCACTTGAGCTGCTTCTGTAGCCCCTTGTCGTCCTCGACGATCAGCAGTCTATTGTTTTCATCTTTTGCCATAGACTCACTCTTGTGTTTGCTCAGCCGGTGCCGGTCAGGCCGTTGCTGTCATATCTGCCGAACGGAGCAGAAACCGCGCCGAGCTGGTTGTCCTCGTCACTCAGCGGGATCAGGATTTCAAAACAGGTTCCACTACCGGGCTCCGAATACACGTTGACCTGCCCTCCTAGCATCTGCGTGTAGTCACGCACCTGGTAGGCGCCTATGCCCATCCCCTTAGTTCCCTTGGTGCTGTCGAACGGCTTGAACAATCGTTCGCGAATGAACTCTTCATCAATGCCGCAGCCGCTGTCTTCGACCAGCAGGCAGGCGCACGAATTGCGTCTGAGGATCTCGATGCGTACGCTGCCGTCGTCGTCGGTCGCATCCTGGGCGTTGCGAATCAGGTGTTCGAGTATCTGCACCAAGCGGCCGGAGTCCGCTTTCACAACCACCGATTCCTCACAACTATTTAACTCGGGAACCGGGCGCCCCTCTGTGCATCGGCGGATCGCCCGCTCGGCGGCTTCCCGCAGTTCCATGCTCTCGACCTGCTCCTGCGCCTCACCATGACGCAACTGATTCATCAGCCGGTTCATTCGGTCCACCGAGTTGGCGACCGTCTCGATCATGTCGTCGACGAATTCCGGGTTTGCCTTGTGTTTTTTAGCGTTACCGACCAGCAGCGACAGCTGCGCGATCAGGTTTTTGATGTCGTGCATGATGAAAGCGGTCAGCCGATGATAGGCATCGAACTGGCGGCTTTCGGTGAGCCGCTCATCGACTTCATGGTGGGCGATGTGAGTAGCAAGCTGGCGCCCTGCTGTTTTCAACAAGTCGCGGTCTTCGTAATCCAGACTCTCGGTCCGTTGCCCGGCATGCAGCACGACAAAACCTGTCAGTTTCTCGCCGAGCAGCAAGGGCACGATCAGTGCCGTGGCCGTGTCCCTGATCAGACAATTCGGCATCGCCAGGTTGGCGTAGTTTCCCGGGTGCCGGCGCCACTCCTCTATTTCGATGATCCAGTGCCGGTCGTTCAGAAACTCGATCAGGCTGTCGTCCTCGCGCAAGGATTCCGAAATGTTCTCGATACCGACGCAAGCGCGGCAGTCATAGATTTTCCGGGTTTCGTCATAAAGCCAGAGACTGCCGCTATCGCTGCCGACGATGTGCGATAAGGCCCGCACGGGCATCGCAAACAGGTCGCGGCCTTCCAACTGCGTCGTCATCACCGCGGTCAGCCGCAGCCATTCTTCACGATAATCGAACTTGTTGCGGTAAAAGCGCTTGACCAGAAAAACCCGCAGCCGGCCGTGCAGGGCGCCACTGGTCAGCAAGGTCATCAGCACGCCGATGGCACCGGCGACAAAAACAATCTGGACGACACCTCCCCAGTCACCGCCGAACAACCGGATGTAATAAGCGCCGGCCAACATCGTGACCAGGTAGATGCCGACGGCGGTCAGGGTCGTGGAATAGAAAACGACATGCCGGGAAATAAACAATTCCAGCGACAGGTTTGGCTTGCGCCGCACGGCCAGGGCCAAGAACGGCATCAGCATCGCGTTGACCAGGCCACGCGCGTTCCAGGCATCGGTGGAAATCGCCTTGAACAGGAACGCCTGCGAGTAAAGAAACAGGTCGTAGGCGAACAAACCGCCGATGGCGAACAGGATGTATTTCAGAGCCGGCCGGGTCTGCGCCGGTGCGTTGCGGTAGATCTGTTCAATCAGGATCAGGCCCGTCAGCGCAACCAAAAGGCCACCCGGCACCATCACCAGACCGCTAGTGGCCGTGGATGACCCCGAGCTTTGCCACCACAGCAATAACGCTATCGCCAGTCCACTCACCCAGGTCGTATGGGCCAGCCGCCGGGTCAGCCTGGATACGCCCACGGCTGCGGAGAGGTTGCACAGGTACATGATCCAGACGCCGTCGCGGAGAAACTCGGTGGTCACAATACCGGCCAGCGGTACCGCTCCGGATTTTGCCTGAATGGCAATCAGCGTGGCCCAGATAACCGTGACAAAGCTTGCCCCGATCAGCAGCCCGCCTTGCAGTCGGCCGCGCCATGACGTCAGAAGCAAGACCGCGAGAATGCCAAAAAGGCCGGCGGCCAGGGCGTAGCTGACTGTGCCGAAACTGTTCACCGCGAATCGCCTATTGCCCCCATAATCAGCGCGCCTCTTTGCCGAGGATTACTAATTCCGCGGTTTGCAACGGAATCATCAGGTGACTGAATATCCGAATCGACAAAATCGGTCCCCAAACGTCAATCGATTGCCAAAAACAAACGCTCAGCAACCACCATGCGGTCGCTGAGCGTCCATGCCTTGTGCACATCGGCCACCTGTCCCTGGAGGCAAATGACAGCGAAACAGACTGCGAGCGTAGGTTGCTACGAGCTATCGTTTTGTGACGCAGGTCACATTTGGTCTAGCCAAATCGTTGGAGAGCCAGGCAAATTCACTGTGCGGCGATCGCCGGCCCTGAAGCCCGCGTGTTTTCTACAGTCAGTCGCTACTGTATGCAGGTCTTTTATACCACGAGGCGTCGCTTTTTGGCGACATATCAACATATTAACGGTACTTATTAATTATTATGTTAAGGGTGTAAAAACGGGGACAGATTTATTTTTCGGTCACTGTTATCAAAGATTGGCTAAAATTCTAAAAAAATAAATCTGTCCCCGTTTTAGACGCTGATATCCGCCCAGCGCCCTCCCCGCCAGAAACCCAGGAAAACCATCGCCTGCGCCGATCGATACACGCCCTGCAACACCCATATCCCCACCAATCCCAGACCGAGAACCGGCCCGGCGAGATAAGCCAGCGGCAGGAACAGCAGCCATTGCGCCGACACCGAGACCACCATGACCCGCCGCGCATCCCCCGCGCCCAGCAACCCATGCATCAAGATCAGGCTGACCGCTTCCAGCGCCATCAGCAGGCCGACCAGCCGCATCGGAATTTGCGCGAGTTCGATTGTCGATGGATCGTGCAGGAAGATCCACAGGATCAGGTTTGGCGTCAGCCACATCGGGATGCCCAGAGTACCCAAGGCAACCATACCAACCTTGGTCACATCCCAGCCCCATTGGCGGGCATCCGCCACATTGCCCCGGCCCAGCGCCTGCCCGACCAGCGTCGCTGCGGCCAGGCCAAAACCGATGCCCGGCAATATCGCGACCAGGGTTACATTGATCAGGACGTTGGCCGCCGCCAGTTCCGGCGTCCCCACCTGCCCGATAATCCAGAATGTCGCGGTAAAACCGGCCGCAAAAAACAACTGCTGCAAACTGCTGGGCAACGACAGCCGGACCAGGCTGAAAACTTCGGCACGGCTTGGCAGCCCATGCAAGAAACCGTTGCCCTTGGCGTGACGCAAGCCGAGGAAAAAATAAATCCCGGTACCAGCCATCATCGCAATCGCCGATGCCAGGCCGGCGCCGTAGGCGCCCAGCGCCGGCGCTCCGAAATTACCGAATATCAGCACATAGTTCAAAAAGATATTCAGCCCGTGCATGACCACCAGCGTGCCCATATACAAACGCGCGTGATCGACCGCGTTCCAGTAGCCGCGGAACGAGTAATTCATGCCGACGAAAATGATCGCGAGCGTACGCACCTGCAAATAGGGAACGCCCTGCTCGATGACCTCCGGATCGGCAATCAGGTACGGGTAAATATAAGGGGTCAGGAAATACCAGAAGGCCGAAATGACCGGCGCGGCAATCAGTACGATCAATAAGGCGGCGTTGAGCGGTACCGCCAGCCGGTCGAAGCGCCCTTCTCCTTTGCGCCGCGA
>JAPUHG010000248.1 GCA_027297845.1 Gammaproteobacteria bacterium
GCAATATCAACAACACGCAAAGCTATGCCTCGGTGCCGAGCATAATCCGAAACGGTGCGGAATGGTTCGCCGATAAGGGCGCCGAAGGCTCGGGCGGCACCTGTGTTTTCTCCGTTTCCGGGCATGTCAATAAGCCAGGCAATTACGAAGTCGGATTGGGCATATCTTTCGCAGACCTGCTGGCGCTCGCGGGCGGAGTACGCGATGGCAATAAACTAAAAGCGGTCATCCCCGGAGGGTCTTCGGTGAAGGTGCTGCCGGCTGATCGTATTCTCGAGTGCAATATGGACTACAACTCGCTGCAGGCAGCGGGTTCATCGCTGGGTTCCGCTGGAGTAATCGTCATGGATGAAACTACCTGCATGGTCAGCGTGCTCGAGCGTTTGGCCCGATTTTATTTTGCCGAGTCGTGTGGTCAATGCACGCCTTGCCGAGAGGGCACCGGATGGATTCATCGCATAATAAGGCGAATCATGGATGGCCGGGGCCGGCAGGAAGATTTGGATATGCTGGTCGATGTCGCGGGACGAATCGAGGGGCACACGATTTGTGCTCTCGGCGATGCGGCGGCCTGGCCGGTACAGAGTTTTATCGAACACTTCGGGCATGAATTCCAGTACATGCTGGATCATCGTGGGCGCAGCATCGTTGAGCAAAAAAGCAAAGTTGCTGCCTAAGGCAGAGGCAATAGATTCGGAAAAAACTGAATGAGCGAAGATTTTGTCAACATTGAGATAGACGGCGTACCGACCAGGGCACGCATGGGGCAGATGATCATCGAGGTGACCGATGAGCAGGGCGCCTATGTGCCGAGGTTTTGTTATCACCAGAAATTGTCTATCGCTGCCAACTGCCGGATGTGCCTGGTTGAAGTTGAGAATGCGTCGAAGCCATTACCGGCTTGCGCAACGCCGGTTGCCGATGGCATGAAGGTTTTTACGCGCTCGGAATATGCCCAGGGTGCGCAAAAGGCGACGATGGAGTTTTTGCTGATTAATCACCCGCTGGATTGCCCGATCTGCGATCAGGGCGGTGAGTGCGAACTCCAGGATCTGGCGATGGCCTACGGCAAGGACGGATCGCGCTTTACCGAGAGAAAACGGGTGCTAAAAGACAAGAATATCGGCCCGCTGATATCGACCGATATGACACGCTGTATTCTTTGCACACGGTGTGTCCGGTTTACCGAGGAGATTGCCGGTCTCCAGGAACTCGGCACGATCGGTCGTGGTGAGACCGCGCAGATCAGTACCTATATCGGTCAGACGATCGATCATGAGTTGTCCGGCAACGTCATCGATCTGTGCCCGGTCGGTGCGCTCAACAACAAGCCATTCAGGTTTCGGGCGCGCAGCTGGGAAATGCGTCAGGTGCCGATGGTTTCTCCGCACGATTGCACTGGTACCAACGTGTTTGGCCACGTACTCGATGGAAAACTGATGCGGGTCGTGCCGCGGATCAACGAAGAAATCAACGAGACATGGATTTCCGACCGTGATCGATTTGCCTGTTATGGAATCTATTCCAGCGAACGGGTTGAGCAACCGATGGTCAAGAGGGATGGCGAGTGGCAGGAGACCAGTTGGGAAGATGCGTTGTCGCAGACCGCAGCCGGTCTGAAAAAAATCTCGGAAGAGAAAGGCGCCGAGCGAATCGGCATGCTGGCGTCGCCAAACAGCACCTTGGAGGAATTCCACTTGCTGGCCCGCCTGGCCGATGGTCTGGGTACGAAGAATATCGATCACCGTTTACGCCAGGTCGATTTTTCGGATCAGGACGCGGACCCCGTATTCCCCTGGCTGGCTACCGAAATCGCGAGCCTGGAGCAAAGCGGTGTAATCCTGGTAGTGGGCTCGAATTTGCGCAATGAAGTACCGATGCTGGCCCACAGGATCCGCAAGGCAGCCATTAACGGCGCAAGCATCAGCTTCCTGAATCCGCGCGCATACCGCTATCTGTTCCCGGTTGCGAGCTACCTGGCAACCGGCAATATGCCAGCCGAGTTGTCGGCGCTCGTTGCTGTCGCAAAGGCCGACAAGTCCGCGAATAGCGAACACAGGCAAATCGTCAGCAATCTCAAAGACGGGACCGCGAGCACGATATTGCTTGGCCACCTTGCCCAGCGTCACCCGGCCTGGTCTGGTATCAGGGCGTT
Organism: Gammaproteobacteria bacterium; assembly: GCA_027297845.1. GTDB lineage: Bacteria > Pseudomonadota > Gammaproteobacteria > Steroidobacterales > MnTg04 > MnTg04. The sequence goes on from JAPUHG010000248.1 coordinate 2,156, forward strand.
GTCGGCGAGACTGGCCGGTCTGACCGGTGCCACACTCGGTTACATCCCGGATGGCGGTAACGCGGTGGCTGGCTGTCTGGCGGGCGCGCTTCCCCATCGCGATGCAGGCGGCGAATCAACATCGAAGACGGGTTTGGATGTGCAAGCCATGCTCGCCGGTGGCATGTCAGCCTACCTTTTGCTGGGTTGTGAACCGGAAGTCGATTGCGCCAAGGGCGACATCGCCCTGAAAGGTCTTGCGGCGGCCGATCTGGTTGTCGCCATCGGTAGTTATGCCAGTGAAACGCTTAAAGAATACGCCGATGTGATTTTGCCCATGGCCAGCTACGCGGAATCATCCGGCACTTACGTCAATGCAGAAGGACGCTGGCAGAGCGTGACCGCAGCCGCCACGCCTCTCGGGCAGTCCAAGCCGGCATGGAAAATATTGCGGGTGCTGGGGAACCAACTCGAACTGGATGGATTTGATTATCAGGATTCGCAACAGGTCAGGGATGAACTGGCCGAGGCCCTGGGGGAAATCACGCCGGACAATACTTATCATGGCGATGCCACGATAAATGAAGTGGCCGGCTC
>JAPUHG010000249.1 GCA_027297845.1 Gammaproteobacteria bacterium
CAAGCCTTCGCCGGCATTATCGCGAACCATCTTCAAATCAAACGACCTTTGCTATGCCCCGGACAGATTGTGAAATATCATAGCGAAGGCGGGCTTGTTCTGCCGATTTTTTTTAAGGGTGCGCAGTTTGAATATCAGAAACAGACCGCTGAGTACCGATGAGTCTTTGCCGGCGGACATGCACCCGGTCCTGAAGCGGATTTACCTGGGGCGTGGGATTAGCTCTGCGGAACAACTCGACTTGTCTCTGGCCAGGCTGTTACCGGTTGGTGACCTTGGGGCGACCGGTCCTGCTGTTGATCTGTTGCTTTCCCATCGGCAAAAAAACTCACTGATCCTGATCGTCGGCGATTTTGACGCGGATGGGGCTACCTCGACCGCCCTGTTGATGCGGGGGCTGAAGCAGCTGGGATTCGACTCTCTCAGCTATCTCCTGCCGGATCGATTTTTGCTCGGTTATGGATTGACCACGGCAATCGTCGAGATAGCCAGGCGACAGGATCCGGGTCTGATTATCACCGTGGATAATGGAATTTCCAGTATCGACGGTGTGGCACTGGCGAGAAAACTGGGTATCGACGTGCTGGTGACCGATCACCACCTGCCGGGGGCGCAGCTGCCGGATGCCAATGTCATTCTCAACCCGAATCTTCCAGGAGAAAAATTCCGCGGAAAATCACTGGCCGGTGTAGGCGTCGCATTCTATCTCCTGGCCGCCTGTGAGCGAGAGATTAGCGAAAAAAGCACTGTTGCGGCGAGCCTGCTGGATCTGGTCGCGCTGGGTACGGTGGCCGATGTGGTCCCGCTGGACCGAAACAACCGAATCCTGATCGAGCAGGGGTTGCAGCGAATCAGGGCGGGTCGCTGCTGTAAGGGAATTACCGCATTGCTGGAGATCGCCGGAAAAGATCCGGCCACGACCCGGGCGAGCGACCTTGGGTTCGCGGTGGGTCCGCGGCTCAATGCGGCCGGTCGCCTGGACGACATGACGCTGGGAGTCGAATGTTTGTTAGCGGATCAGTTGCCAACGGCCCGCGCCATGGTGGCCCACCTCGACGGGTTGAATAAGGAAAGACGCGAGCTGGAAAAAAAGATGGAGACGGAGGCGATGGCTATCGTCGATGGGTTAATCCTGGAGCAAAGCGGTGATCTACCGTGGGGGATGTGTCTTTTCGATCCGGGCTGGCACCAGGGTGTGGTTGGACTGGTCGCCGCAAGAGTCCGGGAAAAATTTGGCCGGCCGGTCGTCGCGTTCGCACCCGGTCAGCTAGACGAGCTAAAAGGATCGGCGCGCTCGGTGCCGGGTCTGCACATACGCGATGTGCTCGATGAAATAGCAAGCAGCCAGCCTGGGTTGCTTGGCAAGTTTGGTGGTCACGCGATGGCCGCCGGTCTCAGCCTGGCGCGGGAAAAATTTGAATCCTTCGCAGAGGCGTTCGATAAACTGGTAAGGCAAAAGCTCGAGATCGAGGATTTGCAGGCTTTCCATTATAGCGACGGGCAACTGCGGGACGTGGATCTTGATCTGACGATGGCGGAGCTGATGGCTGCTGCCGGGCCCTGTGGCCAGGGTTTCCCGGAGCCGCAGTTTGATGGAGAATTCGAGATCGTCGAGCGGCGAGTTGTTGGCGGTTCACACCTGCGGCTCAGGCTGCGTCCAACTGGCAGCGAAAGATCGCTCGGTGGGATCGCGTTCCGGCAGTCGCTACCCGATAACACAGGCGATCGCCTGCGCCTGGTTTACCGGCTCGAGGTTAACGAGTTTCGCGGCCGCCGCGAGGCTCAACTCAATGTGATTCAGATGCAAGTCATTGAGTGAGCAAAGCGCCTGCGCATGCTAACATTCGCGCGTTCAAAAACCGAAGAGTTCGTCACACAATGGAAATCAATCCGATCAGGGAACAGATAGCAGACCTCGAGAGACGCAGCAAGGCTCTGAGGGGGTATCTTTGACTACGATGGCAAAGTGGAAAGACTGGAAGAGGTCAACCGGGAACTGGAAGATTCTGCAGTCTGGGAAAACCCTGAAAAGGCGCAAAGCCTGGGCAAGGAAAGGGCAAGACTAGACGAGGTCGTCAGCACGCTCGATGCTCTGAGCAACGGATTGCGAGACAACCTTGAACTGCTGGAAATGGCGGACGCCGAGGATGACGCAGAAACGGTCTCTGCGATCACCGATGAACTCGGCCAATTTACCCGGCGCCTGGAAGCAATGGAATTTCAGCGCATGTTCTCCGGCGAGCTGGATGCCAGCAACGCGTTTGTTGACATTCAATCGGGCTCGGGTGGGACCGAGGCTCAGGACTGGGCCAATATGCTGTTGCGGATGTATTTGCGCTGGGGGGAGGCGCACGGTTTCGCGACAGAAATTATCGAGTTGTCCGCTGGCGAAGTCGCCGGCATTAAAAGCGCGACTATTCGGATCTCGGGTGACTATGCCTATGGCTGGTTGCGCACCGAGACAGGGGTCCATCGACTGGTCAGAAAGTCGCCTTTCGATTCGGGTAATCGCAGGCACACCTCGTTTGCCGCCGTTTTCGTCGCGCCGGAAATAGACGACGAAATCGAGATCGATATTAACCCGGCCGATTTGCGAATCGATGTGTATCGGGCAAGCGGAGCCGGCGGTCAGCATGTCAATCGCACCGAGTCGGCGGTGCGCATTACGCATTTACCGACCAACGTCGTGGTGCAGTGCCAAAACGACCGGTCGCAGCACAAGAACAAAGCCACAGCGATGAAGCAGTTGAAGGCGAAGCTTTACGAGCTGGAGATGCAGAAAAAGAACGCGGCCGCGCAGGAACTTGAGGCCGGAAAATCAGATATTGGCTGGGGTAGCCAGATTCGTTCCTATGTGCTCGATCAGTCACGGATCAAGGATTTGCGAACCTCGGTGGAAACAGGAAATACTCAGGCCGTGCTCGATGGCGATCTCGATCAGTTCATCGAGGCCAGTTTGAAACAGGGTCTCTAGACGACTAGCCCGTTCATCAACAAGGCGCAATACAGATGACAGAAGAAAACGAACACGAGCTTATCGCGGAAAGGCGTCGCAAATTACAGCAGTTGCGGGAAAAAGGCCCTGCCTACCCGAACGATTTTCGCCGTGATGCCCTGGCTGATCAGTTGCACGCAATGTATGACGGGCACGACGGGGACAAACTGAAAGCAGCGAACATCGAAGTCGCCGTTGCTGGTCGCATGATGGCAAAACGTGTCATGGGCAAGGTGTCTTTTGTGAAGCTGCAGGACCGGAGCGGTCAGCTACAGATATTTCTGGCGCGTGATGAATTGCCGGATGGTGTCTATCAGGATTTCAAAAGCTGGGATCTTGGCGATATAGTCGCCGCGCGTGGCCCGCTGTTCAAAACCAAGACTGGTGAATTGAGCGTCAGGGCGGTCGAGTGTCGCCTGCTCAGTAAGTGTTTGCGACCCTTGCCGGAGAAGTTTCACGGTCTGCGGGATCTGGAAACACGATATCGTCAGCGCTATCTGGACCTCGTGATGAACCCCGGATCGCGCAAGGTTTTTGAGATTCGTACGCAGGTGGTTTCACACATCCGTAATTTTCTGGATAGCCTGGATTTCATGGAAGTTGAAACGCCGATGATGCAATCGATCCCGGGTGGGGCGGTCGCCCGTCCGTTTGTCACGCACCACAACGCCCTCGATATGGAGCTGTACCTGCGGATCGCGCCGGAGTTGTATTTGAAAAGACTGGTTGTCGGTGGTTTTGAACGGGTGTACGAGGTCAATCGTAATTTTCGCAATGAAGGGCTGTCGACGCAGCACAACCCGGAATTCACGATGCTCGAGTTGTACCAGGCCTATGCGGATTGTGAAGACGTCATGATGCTGACCGAGACGCTGATTCATAGTCTTTCCGACGCGCTGCATGGCGAGGAGGAGATCAGCTATCAGGGCGAGGTGATCGAGATCGGTAAACCGTTCCAGCGCGTCACCGTGGAACAGGCGGTGGTCGCCGAGAATCCGCAGTTGAAATCGAAAACCCGTGATCGCGATGTCCTGGCCGCGCGCTGTGTGGAGCTCGGCGTCACTGTCGATGACGGAGCCGGTGCCGGCAAGCTGCTGTTCGAAATTTTCGAAAAAACCGTCGAAGACAAACTGCGCCAACCGACTTTCGTAACCTCATATCCGGCGGAAATCTCGCCACTGTCACGCAGCAACGATGCCGATCCTTTTCTTGCCGATCGTTTTGAATTGTTCATCGCCGGACGCGAAATAGCCAACGGGTTTTCCGAGTTGAATGACCCGGAGGAGCAGGCGGCGAGATTTAAGGCGCAGGTTGCGCTAAAAGACGCCGGTGACCACGAAGCCATGTTCTATGACGCCGATTACATACGT
>JAPUHG010000025.1 GCA_027297845.1 Gammaproteobacteria bacterium
GGAGATGAAAAATCCGGTCAACCGGATCCTGATCGCCGCCTACCGGCCTTTGATCAACCTGGTCATCAACCGGCCGAAAGCCGTCCTTCTGGCCAGCGTGCTGGTCGTTTTGGTCGGGCTGTGGCCGGCCAACAAGCTGGGGTCCGAGTTCATGCCGCCGCTGGATGAAGGCGACATCATGTACATGCCCACGACTTACCCGGGCATCTCCATCGGCAAAGCGAGAGAACTGCTGCAACAAACCGACAAGCTGATCGCCACGCTGCCGGAAGTCAAAAGCGTATTTGGCAAGATCGGTCGCGCCGAGACGGCAACCGACCCCGCGCCGCTGACGATGATAGAAACGGTCATCCAGCTAAAGCCGAGGGATCAGTGGAGGCCGGGGATGACCAGTGCAAAGATTCGTGACGAGCTGGATCGATTGGTGAAGTTACCCGGGCTAACCAATGCCTGGGTCATGCCGATCAAAACGCGTATCGACATGCTGGCCACCGGCATCAAAACGCCGGTCGGCATCAAGGTGGCCGGGCCCGATCTGCGCGTCATTCAGGATATCGGTAAACAAATCGAGCAGGCGCTGGAAAATGTAAGAGGCACGGCCTCGGCATATTCAGAGCGTGTCGCGGGTGGCCGCTATGTCGATATTCAAATAAACCGACAGCAGGCCGCGCGCTATGGCCTGAATATCAATGATATCCAGGACGTAATTCGTACCGCCGTCGGTGGCATGAACGTTACCCAAACGGTCGAGGGCCGGGAACGTTACCCGGTCAACCTGCGCTATCCGCAACGGGTCAGAAACTCGGTGGAGCAGTTGCGGTTGTTGCCCATCGTTACGCCGCGTGGTGACCGGATCGCCCTCGCGGATGTCGCCGATGTAAAGGTCGTCGATGGCCCGCCGCTGATCAAAAGCGAGGACGCACGGCTAAACGGCTGGACCTATGTGGATATCAAGGATCGCGATCTCGGATCCTATGTCGCGGAGGCCCAGCGGGTGGTCGCGGAGCAGGTCGATCTGCCCGCCGGTTATTCGCTGGCCTGGTCGGGCCAGTATGAATACATGGTCAGGGCCAAAGAGCGCCTGTCGGTCGTCGGGCCCGTGACCCTGATGATTATCGTGTTGCTGCTGTTCCTGCACTTCAGGAACATGGGCGAAGTGGCCATGATCCTCGGGACTTTGCCGATGGCCCTGATCGGCGGTATCTGGCTGCTCTGGCTGCTGGACTACCAGCTATCCGTTGCTGTCGGTGTCGGTTTTATTGCGCTGGCCGGCGTCGCCGTCGAGATCGGCGTCGTCATGTTAGTGTATTTGAACCAGGCGCTGGCTCACAAACGCAGCGAGCTTGAGGAAAAAGGCCTGTCGCTCACCCGCGAAGGAATTCGGGAAGCAGTCATTGAAGGCGCATTGTTGAGGGTTCGCCCGATCGCAATGACCGTGGCCGCTATAATTGCCGGTCTATTGCCGATCATGCTCGGTAGTGGCACCGGTTCGGAAGTCATGCGCCGCATCGCGGCGCCGATGGTGGGCGGAATGGTCAGCGCCACGATTTTGACCCTGGTAGTGATCCCCGCGGTGTTTTTGATTTGGCGAGAGCGATCGGAGCTTCACGGGGTTAAGAAATGAGTACAGAGTGGTTATGCCCGATGCATCCGGAGGTCGAGTCCGAACGTCCGGGCGATTGTCCGAGCTGTGGCATGGCGTTGGAGCGCGCAATCAGCGTCGCACCTGCCCGGCAGTACACCTGCCCGATGCACCCGGAAATTATCCGCGACCAGCCCGGTGATTGTCCTGTCTGTGGCATGGCGCTTGAACCGCTGCTCGTGACCGAAGACGAAGACGACGACAGCGAGCTGATCGATATGACCCGGCGGTTCTGGATTAGCCTGATATTCACCATCCCGGTCTTTTTCGTCGCCATGGGCGATTTGCTGCCGGGACAACCCGTGAGTCGCGTCCTGTCCCCCGCCGTACGTCCGTGGATCGAACTGCTGTTGGCCAGCCCCGTTGTGTGGTTGGGCGCGTGGCCGTTTTTTGTCCGTGCCTGGCGATCGATCCTGACACGCAACCTCAACATGTTCACCTTGATCGGCCTGGGCGTTGCCGTCGCCTATGGTTATAGCGTCGTTGCCGTAATGATTCCTGATCTGTTTCCCGCCGCGTTTCGCGATGCGAACGGACATGTTGCCGTGTATTTCGAGGCGGCGGCGGTGATTGTGACCCTGGTCTTGCTCGGCCAGGTCCTCGAGCTACGGGCTCGCAGCCGAACGGGCGCGGCGATCAAGGCCCTGCTCGGGCTGGCGCCAAAAACTGCGCGGCGCGTGGCGGAATCGGGCGACGAGGAGGATGTGCCGATAGAAATGATTCAGCCGGGGGATCGCCTGCGTATTCGCCCCGGTGAAAAAGTACCGGTCGATGGCCGCGTCATCGAAGGTCACAGCTCGGTCGATGAGTCCATGGTGAGCGGTGAGCCGATGCCGGTCGAAAAGCAGGCCAATGACCAGGTGATCGGTGGCACGGTGAACGGAACGGGCAGCCTGATCATGCTGGCCGAAAAAGTCGGCGCCGATACTTTGCTCGCGCGAATTGTGCAAATGGTAGCGGAAGCACAGCGCAGCCGCGCGCCGATACAAAAGCTGGCCGATACCGTCGCGGGATACTTCGTGCCGATCGTTATTGTTGTTTCGATAATCACCTTCGGTGTGTGGACCACCTGGGGGCCCGACCCGAGCATGAGCTATGCACTCATCAACGCGATCGCGGTACTGATCATCGCCTGTCCCTGTGCCCTCGGCCTGGCGACGCCGATCTCGATCATGGTGGCGACCGGTCGGGGAGCGAGTATGGGCGTGTTGTTCAAGAATGCCGAAGCGATCGAACTCATGCGCGATGTCGATACGCTGGTCGTCGACAAGACCGGCACCCTGACAGTCGGCAAGCCTGAAGTGGCGACCGTGCTGTGCGCAGACGGGTGGGAAGAAGCGTCTCTGCTTAGATTTGCTGCCAGCCTTGAGCGGGGCAGCGAACACCCTTTGTCTGCGGCCATCGTCGCCTATGCGGAAAACCAGGGTATAGCGCTGACCGACGTCCAGGACTTTTCATCCATAACCGGCAAAGGGGTTGTGGGTAAAGTCGATGGAAAGCTAACCGCGGTTGGCAACGCTGCATTGCTTGGTGATCGTAACGTTGACCCCGGCGATCTGGCGCAGCGCGCCGATGAACATCGCGCGCAGGGCGAAACCGCGATGTTTGTGGTCGTCGAAGAGGGTATCGCCGGGGTAATCTGCGTTGCAGACCCAATCAAAGCATCGACACACGATGCGATCCGACGACTCCATGAAGAGAAGGTGTCAATCGTCATGTTGACGGGCGATAACGCGAAAACGGCGAATGCCGTCGCTACCCGATTGGGATTGGAGCGGGTAATTGCCGATGTCCTGCCCGATCAGAAAGTGGCGGTGGTGAAGGAACTCCAGGCTGACGGTCACATCGTCGCGATGGCAGGTGACGGCGTGAACGATGCGCCGGCACTGGCGCAGGCCCAGGTAGGCATCGCGATGGGGACCGGTACCGATGTCGCCATGGAGAGCGCCGCGGTAACCCTGGTAAAAGGCGACCTGCGTGGTATCGCGACCGCGCGTGCACTGAGTCGCGCGACCATGAAGAACATCCGGCAAAACCTGTTTTTTGCGTTTGCGTACAATGCGCTGGGTATACCGATAGCAGCGGGTGTCCTGTACCCGGTGTTCGGACTATTGCTCAGTCCCATGATTGCGGCTGCGGCCATGTCGTTCAGCTCGGTGTCTGTGATTGCCAACGCGCTGCGTCTGCGACACTTCGCTATCGACTGAGGAAACCATGAAGATAATTACCACGCTCGTTATCACACTCGCCGTTGGCGTACTCGCCATCGCGGGCTTCGTCTATTCCGGGTTGTACGATGTCAGTGCAAGTTCGCCTCACAGCGGTATTGTTGCCTGGCTGTTATCGAAAACATCGCATGCCTCGATCGAGCGGCAGGCGAGGTTGATCGAAGTTCCGGATCTTGCAGACGAGACACTCGCACTGGCGGGTATCAGCGATTTCGATTCGATGTGTACGGGTTGCCATGGTGCGCCAGGCCAGGATCCGGAGGCAATGGGTCAGGGCCTGAATCCGGCGGCGCCGGACCTTGCTGAATCAGCAGAAGAAATGACCGCCGCTGAGCTTTTCTGGGTAACCAAGAATGGGATCAAAATGACTGGCATGCCCGCGTGGGGGGAAACACACGGGGATGATGAACTGTGGCCGGTGATTGCGTTACTGACCAGGTTGCCGAAATTGGATTCGGCCGGCTACCAGGAGATGTTGGCCAACGCCGCCGGCATGGGTCATCACACCGACGATGAACCATCGGGGGAGCATACTCACGATCAACCGGCGCAGCAGGAAGAATCAGCTCCGGAGCCTGAACAGCATGATCACGATACTCACGAGCACCATTAACACCTGACCACGGCTAGTTCACAGAGGCGACGACCGCCATCGTCAATTGCGCTTTCGATACCAGGCGCTCGCCGCCGAGCGCATCCGCCCATACCGAAGATTCGACGACGGAAAATCGTTTGCCTGGCTTGATCACCTTGCCTTCACAAAACAGTTCCTCGCAATCGGCCAGGCGGAGCAAATTGATTTTGAATTCCACCGACAAAATCGTTTCGTCGATAGCAACCAGCGTACCGGCGGCGGCGCCGGCGGTGTGATCCGCCAACGTCGCTTGCGCACCGGCATGGACATAACCGTGGTGCTGGCAGTGGCGCTCGGTGATCACCATTCTTGTCTGGCACCAGCCTGGGCCAAGGTCGAGTAATTCGATACCGAGCGATTGCACGAAGGGCGCGGCGAGAAAAACCTGCTCGGTTATCTGCCGGTAATCGGGATTCCGGGCAACCAGCTCAGTCATTATCGGCTTCTTCCTTGTTCTTCCTGCCTGCATTTTCGTGCAAGACATCCAGCGCCTTGTTTAGCGCCCGTTTGGCTGAACCGCTAACGCCCCCTTCTGTGTATTGATCTCTCACGACTTTCTCGACTTGATCGACCAGGTCGTCGAGCTTGACGGTCGTCTCGTTGTGATCCCATCGGTTTTCATGCGGCGACCGCTCGGCCGCGCCAAACAAGTTGATCCAGTGTTCTGAGCGACGACCCAGTTGCACGACATTGTAGAAGCGCCGGCCAGCCGGTTGCTCGCCCGATAACAGGTCGATCAGCGCCGCGATGATTGAGATCGGGACCAGGACCAGGTCGCGCAACCCATCGATCAGCAGTTTGCCCTGCAAAAGAAGGGCATCCCGAGCGAGGTCGGTGCGACTATGTTCGATACCATTGTTCTTAGGGTCTTTCATTTCACTCACCTCAGCGTAAATTTACCACAGCCTTAACCGGTGCATGTTTCCGGCATGGCGCCACTGGCCTGATCACAAAGCATCCGGTATGGTGACAACCGTTCCAGCTCCAGAAAAAAGGTCAACAGCGCAATGCAGGAAAGACCAAAAACAGGCATTTTGCTGGTCAACCTCGGTACCCCCGATGCGCCGACTTTTTGGTCGGTACGTCGCTATCTTGCCGAATTTTTAGGCGACCCCCTCGTTATCGATACGCCCAGGCGAATCTGGCTGCCGATACTCCATGGCGTTATTTTGAATGTGCGGCCGTGGATGACAGCGGCCAATTATCGCAAGGTCTGGACCGACCGAGGATCGCCATTACTCGCCAACTCACAGGACCAGTGCGCTGCTTTGCAGGCCTTGATCAGCGAGGAAATCGGCGGGCAAGTACCGGTCGTACTCGGTATGCGCTATGGCAAACCGTCGCTCGATGACGCGCTTACCGAGCTGCGCAGGATGCAAATAGAACGAGTGCTGATTCTTCCCCTGTATCCACAATTTTCCCATACCACTGCCACAACGACTTTCGACCGGATCGGCGAACTTCTGCGCGACCAGCAGGCGCCGCCAGAAATTCGCAAGATAGCCGATTACCATGATCACCCCGCCTATATATCCGCGCTCACTGCCAGCATTAACGAGCATTGGGAAAAATCAGGCAGATCGGAACATTTGCTGCTGTCGTTCCACGGATTGCCAAAACGCTACATCACCCAAGGCGACCCTTACGAGGAGCAATGCGAAATTACCGCGGCGCTTCTAGTCGATGAACTGGGACTCAAGGACCGGGACTGGACCTTGAGTTACCAGTCGCGCGTGGGCAGGGAAGAATGGTTGACGCCTTATACATTCAGGACACTGC
>JAPUHG010000250.1 GCA_027297845.1 Gammaproteobacteria bacterium
CACCACTGTCGACCAACTCCTGGTTACGCGTTACCGCACCGGTCGCGACAAACAGATCCAGCCAGCCCTCGTTGTCGGAATCAAACCAGACCGTGGCCCAAACGGTGTTGGGCAAACTGGCGCTCTCGAGACCGGCCGTCGCGGTCCGATCCTCAAACCAGCAGCTGCCATCATTGACATACAAGGTGTTGGTTTCGCGCGCCAGGTGGGTCATCACCAGGACAATGTCGCCATCGCCATCGAAATCGGCGGCCGCCACGCCCATGCTCGCCTCCGGCGCGCCATCCATGTTCACCGCTACGCCTGACAAATACGACTCATCGCTAAAGTGGCCTTTCCCGTCGTTGATCCACAACTGGTTCGGCACGCCATCGTTGGCGACATAGATGTCGACCGCCAGATCGCCGTTAAAATCCGCGGTCACAACGCCGAGTGCGCCGCCGGTTACTGCGTGGATACCCGCGGCCTGGCTGACCTCGGCAAAGGTGCCGTCACCGAGGTTCCGGTACAAGGTGTCGAACTGCGGCCGATACACCTTGGGTGAGCAGTAATCCCTGGCGCTGGTGGTCGATCGGCAGGGCTTGTTGCCGGCAAGCGTGAAATCCACGTAATTGCCCACATAGATATCGAGCAAGCCATCGCTGTCATAGTCAACAAAACTGCTGCTCACGCTCCAGGACGGGTCGCCGACACCGGCATGCTCGGTGACATCGGAAAACGTGCCGTCGCCATTGTTTTTCAATAGCTGGTTTGCGCCAAAATTGCTGACATAGAGATCAACATGGCCATCGTTATCGAAATCACCTGTCGCGACGCCCATGCCATAACCCGATGCCAAAATACCGGCTTCTTTGGTGACATCGGTAAAGCGAATTCGATCCGAGCCATCATCGCCTGAATCGTTCCGATACAAACGGTCGGTCAACGGTAATTGATGTTTCGGTGCAAAAGTCGCAGCGGAGATTTCCTTGCCCACACCGAGCATCGCACCCTGCACCAGGTAAATATCCAGATCGCCGTCGTTGTCATAGTCAAACAAGGCAGCTCCCGACCCCATCATCTCGGCGTAATACAACTCCCCCGACATGCCGTTGAAATGAACGAAATCCAGCCCGCTGTCTGCGGTGATATCGACCAAGGGATTGTCTCCCGCCACCACGGTTACGGATACAACTGCCAACCCCATCAGGAGCAGGACTTTTGTTGGCTTTGTGAATGAATGAATCATGGGCATTGGTGACCCGCAGGTTAGGAGTCAGGGTAAACAAAAGTCAATGCACCGGATTACGGTGGTATCCTCACGCCTCCCACGAAAGGCGTAACCATGGCACAGGAAGGCTCGCTAAAAGTTGTAATCGCTGCCCTGGTAGGCAATTTCATTATTGCCATCACCAAGTTTGCCGCGGCGATGTATACCGGGAGCTCCGCGATGCTCAGCGAAGGCGTCCATTCGCTGGTGGATACCGGAAACCAGGCCCTGATGTTGCTGGGATTGACCCGATCCAAGAAACCACCCGACGAAATACACCCTTTTGGCTATGGCATGGAGCTTTATTTCTGGGCCTTCGTAGTCGCGTTGTTGCTGTTTTCTCTGGGTGCAGGCGTCTCGATTTATGAGGGCATACTCAAAATAAAAGATCCGCACCCGATGACCAACCCGGGCGTTAACTACGTCGTCCTCGGCGCGGCGTTTCTTATTGAGTTATGGGCATGGACCATTGCGTTAAAAGAATTCAAAAGAGGTATGGGGCGATCGGGCTTTCTGAAGGCCGCACGCTCGAGCAAAAACCCGGCCATTTTCACCGTGCTCTTCGAGGATACGGCGGCGCTGCTCGGATTGATGGTCGCATTTGTCGCGATCGCCGCGAGCCAGATCCTCAATATGCCGGTCCTCGATGGTGTCGGCTCGTTGGTAATCGGGCTGATCCTGGCGATGACCGCGATCATCTTGGTGATCGAGTGTAAAGCCTTGTTAATTGGCGAAGCGGCCAGCCCGAACATTATCAAAGGCATTCGCAAGCTTGCCAACGAGCAGGCCGAAGTCGAAGGCATCAATGAGCTCAGGACCATGCACCTGGGTCCCGAGGATGTATTGCTGGCCTTGAGCCTCGATTTCAAAAATGATCTGAATGCGGGCGAGGTCGAGCGGACGGTCAGTCGACTCGAATCTCAGATCAAGGAACGCTACGTGGAAATACGCCGGGTTTTCATCGAAATTCAGTCGCCCGGCGCGCCGGCCGACTGAAATCAATGCAAGCGTGTGGATGTAGCTGAAACAGAATCACTGGCAAACAACACGCGGTCAAAAACCCGTACCAGTGCGTCGGAGTCCTGGGCGCCCGCAACTGCATATTTACCATTAAGTATGAAGTTGGGCACACCGCTAACACCCAGCTGCCGCAGGCGCTGTTCCTCGGCGAGTACCTGTTCCAGGCCAGCGTCCTGACGGTGGAATCGATCGATCGCTTCTGCCTCGGTTCCCGCCTCCCTGGCCAGCACCGACAACAGGTCTTTATCACCGATGTCTCTGCCATGTTCGAAAAAATTGCTAAACAACAACTCAACGAGCCTGTTTTGCTCCTCGCCGGGACCGACAATCTGGATCAGACGATGCGCGTTCAATGTGTTGGGTACACGCTTGAGTTGGTCGAAACGGAACACAATCCCCTCGCTCTCGCCCAACGTAGTGATTTCATCGAGAAAAGGCTGGACCAGTTCGCGCCCACCGAATCTCTTTTCCAGGTACGCGTCGAACGACATGCCATCGACCGGCATTTCGGGATTGAGTTGAAACGGGTGCCACATGACCTTGGGCAGGTCTTCACCCTGAATATGGGTCAGCGCTTGTTCAAGCCGGCTCTTCCCCAGGTAGCACCAGGGGCAGATAAAATCAGCAACGGCATCGACTTGCAGGCTCATGGGTTTTGAGGTCTCCGATTGCATTCACCCGATATAAGGTTGGACAACAGAAAAGCAAGCACTACACGGTAATCGGTCGATTGATCATCTAATAATTATTCAAATTAACTATGATTCATAACTCTTTGTTTTATCATACTTTTTAATATTCCCACCAGGTTGTTTTCCACCAGATCGTAAACTCTTCCAGATCGATTGACCCATCACTGTTGGTATCGATCATCGAAAACCCCTCGGCAGCCTGCTGGGTCGTCACCTCCGGTGACAACGTTTTCAACAAGCTCTGAAACTCCTTGAAATCGATCTGACCATTACCGTCACTATCGAAATATTCGAAATTCGAACTGATGTCTTCCTGGCGTTTTGCCCAAGCTTTTTCCATTATTTTCTCCAGCCGGCATCGGTACCGGGTTTCTTTCGGTCAATCAAGATTTGCGCGCGATCTGTTGCTCGTGAACCTCGCCGAGTTTTTGCCTAACTTCGATAAACTGTGAATACGCGCGACTGAGATAGGTTGTTACTTCCTCAAAATAGCCATCGGTGGAAGCCGACCATACACGGTTGAGATATCTCTCTCCCGCCGCAAAAGAACTCATGTTTCTACCCGGCTTTGTTGATTTTTGTTTGTCACCAGGCAGCAATCCTGTTTCCTGAACTATGCGGATAATCCGAGAAGATGGGCGTCTGTGCAAGGCGCAAAGTAAATTTTCTCTTTAGCCGAGCACCGGCATACCTAAAATCGAAGGCGTTTTAGTTCGAATCCTGCAAAAAAAAATGGCCAGCAAGAGCTGGCCACAATAATAAATCTATATAAATCAGATGGATATGGTCAATCAGCTACCTTTGATAACCAGCTCGGCATTACCTACATCGGCAGACACTTCAAACTCGTCGGAACCGGAGCCGTCCAGATCCAGGCTGGCGCCAGGGCCCCACCCGCGTTCTGCCTGATAACTTTTACCGTTCACTTTCAGGGAAACATGGCCGACATCCGCATCCAATTCGATGTCACCGTGCGATTTGGTTGCGCTCTTGACTCTTACATTGCCAACAGAGGCGTGTGCATTGACATCGCCACCCGGGACGTCAATTTTGACCTCACCGACTCCCGCATGCGCGTTCACGCCACCGGCGATACCTTCTATGCTGATCCTGCCAACTCCGATCCGGACTTTGGCCTCCAGATTGGCGGGCACTTCGACTTCCCAGTGTTCCTCGATATCGTCTTCATCCATGCCGCGTGGAAGATCCAGCTGCAGCGAAATCCTGCCATTCCTGGCCGCGCTATCGATGGTGATTTTCTCCATATCATCACGATCAGGTCCGTCTCCGAACCAGTTGCCGTCCGGTTCGACTGATACAAGCACGGTTATTTTATCCCCTTTACCCGCTATCAGTTCGACAGAACCGACCCCGGCACTGATTGAGACGACTTCAATACCCTTGGCTGAAAAGGTATCGGTGATTTCTCGGGTATCATCAGCATTGGCTTGTGTAACACCAACCACTGCGAAAATGAAACCGACCAGTAATTTCAGAGTCTTACGCATTGTGTTCCTCCTCACGTTTCAGCTTTGATGCCGCTCGTGGGTAAATGGTTTGGATGGATTCGTATGCTTCATTTTAACCCGAAGATACCGGTTCGTCGGATTGGCATTTTGCTGGCAGCTTTTTTGCTGGCGGGTTTCTCCGGCCCGGCATTCGCCGACCGTCAGGTCATCAAAATGACGATTGATGATGTCGAAAGAAGCGCATTGGTTTTTGCGCCCAAAAAATCCGCTGACACAATGCTTCCGCTGGTCCTAGTTTATCACGGCCGTGGGGATGACAGCGGCAAATTCGCACGCGCGGTGAAGCTGCACAAAGACTGGAAAAATGCCGTAGTCGTTTATCCTCGCGGCCTGTTCCTGGATAGCAAACCGAAAATGCGCGGCTGGCAGGGTCGCGTCGGGGAATACAACGATCGGGATTTGAAATTCACCGATCGTCTGCTCCAGAGGTTGCAAACCATGTACCCAGTCGACCCGCAAAGAACCTATGTCGCCGGTTTTTCAAGTGGTGGCCATTTCACTTTCCTGTTGCTCAGGGAACGCACCGAGATGTTTGTCGCCTATTCTGTGATCGGCGCCTTGCAACCAGATTTCCAGTCAAATTCACCGGCCAAACCGTTTATTTTCCTTTTTGGTCGCGACGAAGGATCTCAGTACCAGGAACAGTGGGTCAATACGGTGAAAGCGTTGGCCCGGCATAACCGGGCCAGTGGAGAACAAATTGAATACGAGGACTGCTGCACCTTGCTCTACCCGAAAGCCGAAGGCGCCACGATGGTTTATGGTTTATATAGTGCAGGCCATATCTGGCCATACAGCGGCAACCAACGCCTGATGCGATTTTTTAAACAAGCGAGCGATGGCGCCCAGACCGTGAGCTCCGGTAAGGAATAAGATGGCAATTACACTTTGCCCGGTCTGCCGCAAGAGAATCTCGTCTAGGGCGGCCAGCTGTCCTCATTGCCACGAAAACGTGACCGGTGATGACCGGGAACTTACCGCTCGCCAACGATCGCAATCTCGCAACAAAACGAACAACCTGAAAATGCAGCTTGCGCTTGCGATGACCTTACTCGTCATCTGCATTGGACTGATGCTGCTGGAAACAAGCCAGGGCAAAGGCCCGCCATCACCATGGTATATCGGTATCAGTCTTGCGGCCTCAGGCTGGTATGTTGCGACTCGGTTGCGTATCTTCTTCGCCAATCGGTGAGCAACACCCACTACTAGCCGGGCAGCCGAAAAGACGGAGACGATAACGTGTGCATTGAAACAAAAGAACTACAAGGTCATTTTGCCAACATCGATTCAGACGGTAGTGGGTCTATCGATTTCGAAGAATTCTCCAGGCTTTTGCTTTCATTGGGGCTGAGTCGAGTTGACGACATCGCTCGTCTTGCATTCGCGGCGATGGATAAGAACGGCGATAGCAAAATTGACTTCGAGGAATTTTGCGCCTGGTGGAGAAATCGAAAAAACCAGTAGCTAGCTTTCCGGCCCTTCGCTGTCCGCAAGTATTTCCACCCTGGCAGTATCGTCGTCGGCCTGGGGTTCGTCCGCTGGCTCCGGGTTTCTGAGCCTCCATGCACGCAACACAGCCTTGACCACCGTCGCCAGTGGGATGGCAAAAAACACTCCCCAGAAACCCCACAAGCCGCCAAACAGCAATACCGCGACAATAATTGCGACCGGATGAAGATCCACCGCTTCACTGAACAACAATGGCGCCAGCAAATTGCCGTCCAGGGCCTGGATGACCATGTAAGCAATAACCACGTAGTAAAAAGACGGCTCGAGACCCCATTGCATAAAGGCGAGTAACACGACCGGCAAGGTAACTACGGCGGCGCCAATAAACGGTATCAAAACAGAGAAGCCGGTTAGTGCACCAAGCAAGACAGCATATTCGAGGCCCAGAAAGGAAAAAATCAGGAAACTGCTAACCCCGATAATGATGATCTCCAGTACTTTGCCATCGACATAATTGCTGATGCTGACATTCACTTCTGCCCAGACATCGGTCGTCACCTGTCTTTCTCGTGGTAGAAAACTGGCAACCCAGCCAACCAGCAAATCGCGATCACGAATCATGAATACGACCATCATCGGAACCAGGATCAGGTAAACCACGACCGTGACCAATCCCACAACAGATGTCAGTGAAAAAGAGATCGCCTTCTGCCCGAGACCGATGAATTCGCTACCCATCCGGCTGACGAACTCACTGATCTGGCTCTCGGTAAAGTACTGTGGATAGCGCACCGGCAGATCGAGCAATTGTTGCTGCAATTTACTGACGATTGCGGGCGCCTTTTGCACCAATTCAGAAAGCTGCGCAACGAGAACAGGAATCAGACCGAGAAACAAAATCAATAACAACGTCAGGAACCCGAGGCCGACGATGGCCACAGCAAAAACTCTCGGAACACGAAGATTCTCCAGACGCTGCATTATGCTCTGCAAGAGGTAGGCGATGATCACAGCGCCAAAGACTGGCGCCAAAATCCTTCCGGTGAAATAGATAATCGCGCTGATGGTCAGTAGCACAACACCCAGCAAGACCATTTGTGGGTCGGATAATCCTTTGCGTAACCAGTTTCCAATAGAGTTCATGTACAAGCGCCCCGGTAATTACCTGTTGCGATTGTACCCAAGTAGACGTTTGAGATGGCAACAAAACTTGCTAGTCTGTCGCGGTTAACTTCCACAGCGAAAGAATCAATGGAAAATGAGCAATCTGTAGGCCGCAGCGGGTCCATGTATAGCCTGAAAACAGAGGCGTTGCTGTTGCTTGGCTTGATCGCGCTTGGCATGTGGCTGGTCCCGGCTTTGATCTACCTGGTCGGCAGCGAGATGCTGGGTCCGTATGGAGAGATCCAGACAATTTCTGCGTTCTACCTCGATCTGTTCGGTTTCTTGCTTGCCGGCAGGGGCATTGCCTGGCTGCTGGTCACCTCACCGTATCTTTTCCTGTCCGTAATTCGTTTGCTGGCATGGCTTTGGGGGGTCGCTCAACGTACTGCGACCAAAAAAAGGGCGCGTACCACGGAGTAAGATACAACCATGCAGCGCAAAATCGTCACATTTTGGCCTGATGGCACTGATCCCGGGACCTCAGACTGTGACGCAGTTCGCATATCTGATGCTCAAAGGTGACGAAAACGTCCATTTTTCCCGCAGTTATGTAAATATTGTCATCGACGGACCGGAATGGCCCGTTCAGTAGGCATGGAATTGAGATTATGAAAAGCCTTTTCAAACGGTTTCGCAAAGATTCAGCGGCTAAGCAATCGCCTGGTAACGGTGCGGATCAGCCGTCGATGATTTCGCGTGGCCAGTCAGCTTTGAAAGGTTATCTTAAACCACCACCCAAACCGGAAGTGGTTGAAGATGAGGATCATGCCAAGACCGTACTGGATATTCTGGACAACCCGGACCTGGAACTCGAGCCACATGGCTTCGATCCTTACAACAGCGGAAGTTTCGACCGCAGCCAGCACTGGGCCCCAACCAAAAAGAACACCCGATAGTTAGTCCGACTCTTTTCTTCGCACATCTGATATCTGCCGGTAATGTTTTATCAGCAGGCCCTCCATTTCTTTACAATATTCTTTTATCGACAGATTATTCGTCACGGCCATAGCCAATCGCTCGCGTATTGCGCTCAACGCGCCCGGATCTTTTGCGAATCGATTTGCCCGCTCCAGGTATTCTTCCTGCGTATCGCAGATTAATTCTTCAAGTCCCAGCGTTTTATTAAGCGATGCGCCCATACGACCAAGTATTCGATTGCCACGCAGGGTCAAGGTTGGCAGCCCTGACTGTGCGGCGGCGACGATCGTTGCTCCGCCATTGTAATCGGGTGTATCGAGAAAAAGATCTGCGGCCTTCATCCTGGCGAGGTGATCGGTCAGGGGTACGCGGTCGGCAAATATCAATCTATGGTCAGCGATGCCTGCCTCTTCGGCGACGGCGAGCAAATTATTCCTTACAGTTTCTCGATCCGCCAATAGCCAGAGAACACTCCCATCCGTCTTCTGCAAAATTTCCATCCACAGCGAAAAAATCTCAGGCTGCAATTTATAGCTGTGATTGAAAGAACAAAAAACAAACGCATCCTCGGGCAGACCAAGTTCCACCCGACTTGAACTCGAATCGACCTCTCTGGGCGTCACCGGAAGAAAGCAGCAAGGCAAACGCATGACTTGCTCGCTATAGGCAGATTCTTCACCCATCGGAATCACTTCATCGTCGGCAATCAGGGCATCGACAAACGGCGCTTGCATTGTGTTCAGATAACCCAGGAAGGAAACCTGCAACCGAGCTGGCCGCATGGCGAGAATTTGCGGGCGAGCGTTTCTGGTGTATCCAGCCAGATCAATCAGGATATCGATATCGTCATCGGCTATCTGCCCGGCAATTTGCGCTGGTGAGAGCAGAGAAACATCGCGATAAGTATCCACGCCAGCTTCAATGTCCCGCTGAATCTCATCACTGCTTCGCACCAGGGAATAAGCAAAAACCTTGAATTTCTGCCGATCGTGGCAAGCGAACAATCCGCTGATCAGACTTCCCACCGCGTGCGAACTAAAATCGGGTGAAAGATAAGCAATATTCAAGCTGCCGCTCTCCTTGATGGGTCTGACCGGCAGTTGAGACCGCTGCTTCACCGCCTGCCCCGAAATTTGCCTGGCATAGCAGGCAGCGGCTCGGTCGTGGAGTTCGCTGTCAGGAAAATGAATATTCAATCCATAAGGTGAAATCATTTCCGCGCCCGGCTTCTCAATATGGCGTTCCATCGCCGCAGAAAGAGCGGCCAGGTTATGCGGATAATCCTTCCAGATGCAAAGCAGGCGCTGCAGATAACTTCGTCGGTAGAGTGCGCCAAGATGGTCTGGCGCGATCGTCAGAACCCTTCCTATCTGCTGCAAGGCTTCGTCGAGCTGGTCAGACTGTTCCAGTGCAAGGGCAAGATTGAACGCCAGGTGGGGGTTATCACTATCCATTCCGAAAGCCGCCTGGTACTGCGCAAGCGCTTCCTGAAGATTGCCCGTGTGATGCAATGCGATTGCGTAATCGTGACGAATACCCGCATGGTTGCCCGCGCCCGTCAGGGCCGCCTGAAAAATACCCAGAGCCTGTGCGGCGCAACCCTGCTGATTCAGCCAATAAGCCAGTAAATGCAATAAATGCGGGTCTTCATCAGGATCCGCCGAGCGGCCGGCCAGAGCTATCGCTTCGGTATTTCTGCCGCAATGAGCGAGCGCGAGGCTCCTGAGCGCGATGCCTTGCTGCTCATCCAGGCCAGACAGCAGATGTAGGGCATGCTCGGCACGACCGCTACGGAGATAAATTCTGGCAAGTTCGAGTATCGACCCGCTGTCTTTTTTGTTCTGCGTCAGGCTCCGCAAAAGTTGTTTTTCGCGTTCTGAGAACTTGTTTCCCGACATTTTCTTCCGTTTGCTCCTGGTCCGCGGGTCACCGAGGATCGCGGATCCCGGATGAAGGTTCAGGCGGCTATCGCCGTGGTGAAATGCAGCCTAACCGGCTATCGGCAGACCGTATTCAATCATTGCCGGACGAAAACAGGCTCGCCGGCCAACCAGGTTTCCTCAACCTGAATTTGCCATAGCTCCGCTTCATCAATCCTGAACAAATCTCGATCGAGCACGATAAAGTCAGCCCATTTTCCGGGCTGAAGATCTCCAAGATCGTCTTCCTGGAACGCTGCGTAAGCGGCATCGCTGGTAAACGCCTTGATCGTCTCAGCCAGCGTCATACGTTCGGTTGGATACCAGCCACCCGGCGGCTCGCCCTGTTGATCCATTCGCGTGACCCCCGCATAAATCCCATGAAAAGGATTGGCATATTCCACCGGAAAATCAGAGCCCGCGGCGATAATGGTTCCGTTGTCCAAAAACTTGCGCCACGCATAACCGCCTGCCAGGCGTTTTGCACCGACCCGGTCAGCCGCCATGTTTTTGTCGCTGGTCGCGTGTACCGGTTGCATGGCCGCAATAACACCAAGACCGGTGAATCTTGGAATGTCTTCAAGCGCTACGATCTGGGCATGCTCGATGCGGTTCCGATAGCGGACGCTATCGCCGTTTTGGGCCGCTTCGAAAGCATTCAGCGCCATTCGGTTGCCAAGGTCGCCGATCGCGTGTATGGCGACCTGAAAACCCATATCCGAGGCTTTCAGCACCATTGCATCAAGTTCATCCTGGCTCGAGAAAACCAGGCCCCTGTTGCCTTGCTCATCACAGTAATCTGCAATCAACGCGGCACCGCGGCTACCCAGGGCGCCATCGATATAAAGCTTGACGGTACGTGCGGTGAGCCGGTCTTCACCATACGCAAGCAGGGGTTTGCCCAAGGCATCCAGATGCTCGCCAGCGCCCGCAATCATTGCATAGACGCGAACGGTCAGCGCGCCCGTGCCTGCCATGTCTTGGTAGACGGCCAGCGTCTCCGTGTCCACGCCGGCATCGTGGACGGATGTGATGCCCAGGCTATTCAGCTCTTTCTGAGCCACATTCAGGGCGTATCGAATTCCTTCCTGGTCAAGCGGAGCGATGTGCTGGTCGATCAATCCCCTCGCATTATCGACAAATACGCCGGTCGCCTTACCCGCAGAATCCCGCATAATTCTTCCGCCGACCGGATCGGGTGTTGCGTCATCGATACCGGCAATCTCCATGGCCAGCGTGTTAGCCCATCCCGCATGACCGTCGACGCGACGCAGCCACACCGGCCGGTCTTCTATCACCCGGTCCAGATCGGCCGCAGCTGGAAATTTTTTGCCCGGCCATAGAACCTGATTCCAACCGCG
>JAPUHG010000251.1 GCA_027297845.1 Gammaproteobacteria bacterium
TATTTTTTTGCACCCTGTGCTTTCGAAATAGATAACATCAAGCGACTCGAATGTGAGGTGTTTGGCCCGATCCTGCATATAATCCGGTACCGCGCACGTGATCTTGACCAGGTGATTGAGGATGTCAACGACACCGGGTACGGCCTGACCCTGGGTGTGCACAGCAGAATAGACCGCACCCAGAAGTACATAGCCGAACAGATCCGGGCCGGAAATCGTTACGTCAACCGTAATATGGTCGGCGCGGTCGTGGGTGTACAGCCTTTCGGTGGTGATCGATTGTCCGGAACCGGACCGAAAGCTGGTGGTCCACATTACATGTTCCGTTTCGCAACGGAGCGAACGCTGACCGTAAATTCCGCCGCGGTCGGTGGGAACGCCGGTCTCCTGGATCTGGATTAATCAACGAGGACCTGTATTGTACCTGCAGTTTTTTGACCTGAATGAAGCGCCGTTTTCGCTGACGCCTGATCCGGCTTTCCTCTACCTGAGCGTTGCCCACCGGGACGCGTTGGCTCACCTGTTATACGGCGTCGGCCAGGGTGGTGCAGGTGGTTTCGTCCAACTCACCGGTGAGGTGGGAACCGGCAAGACTACCCTGTGCCGCTGTCTTATGGAGCAGGTGCCTGAAAATACGCAGGTAGCATTGATCCTGAACCCCCTGGTGACAGCACAGGAATTGCTGGCCACCATCTGTGAAGAACTGGGCCTGGAAATGTCGGGGATTGCGCACAGCAACAAGGCCATGGTTGATTCACTCAACCATTACCTGCTGGAGCAGCACAGCCAAGGCCGGCGGATCGTAGTGGTGATCGACGAGGCTCAGAATCTCAGCCCGGAAGCACTGGAGCAGGTGCGTTTGCTGACTAACCTGGAAACCACCAAGGACAAGTTGCTGCAGATGGTTTTACTGGGCCAGCCGGAATTGCGGCAATTACTGCAACGGCAGAATCTCCGTCAGTTGTCCCAACGAATCACGGCGCGTTATCACCTGGCGCCACTGGGGCAGGACGAATCGTTTGCTTATGTCCGGCATCGAATGAAAGTGGCAGGCGCCAGTCGAAACCCATTTGGCCAATCGGCGCTGCGCGCCCTGTACCAACACTCGGCAGGTGTTCCGCGGCTGATCAACATCATAGCGGACCGTGCCCTGGTTGGCGCCTATGCGAAAGAATCTCATACGGTGAGTGCAGGGCTCGTGCATGAAGCGGCCCATGAAGTTCAACCCAGTGAACCCCAGGTGCGGAACAATCGTTGGCCCTGGGTCGTGGCGAGCGCAGCTGCGGCGGCGCTTGTTGTCATCACACTTGGGATGACCGGAGTAGCCCCGTTTGGAACTAAAAGCCTGCCTCCGGTAGCGGATCCTGAACTGATCTCAACTGAATCACTGCTTGAGTTGCAGAGCGAATATTCCATCACGCTTGAGACAACTGCGCCTGAATCGTCCCGCATCGATTCCTATAAAACGGATGCCGTTGGAGGTGTAAGTGAACCTGGTAGCGGGCCGTATAACTCGCGGACGCTGCCCACTATCCTGGATGAGTCCTGGCTGGATAGTCAACACGAGACAGCCTGGCAAGCGTTGGCAGACCTTTGGCATGATAGCGGACAGGCCAATGCCATGCGCTCAGCCTGTGATGGAGTCGTCGCTACCGGCTACGCCTGCTTGCGGGAACGTGGCAGCTGGGCACGGGTGCAGCAACTGGGACTGCCGGTGCTGCTTGTTTTGCGCGGAGAAGACGCGAGACACTTGCTGTTGCGCGGAATGACGCGGGTTAGTTTGCTGGTAGGAGATGAGCATTCCTCGATGGAGGTTTTCCGTGCAGCGGTCGAGAATCACTGGCTGGGTGAGTTTATCGTTGCCTGGCCACAAGCGCCGGACTGGCCCAGCCAGATCCAGCTGGGAGAATCCGGCATGGCGGTGGATATCATTATGGAAATGGCAAGCTTCGCCGAACCCGCCTGGCAGGGCGGTGGTATTTTCGATGAAAAATTTGAGTCATGGTTGATGGCGTTTCAGCGGCGCAAAGGGCTGAAGGCCGACGGTATCGTCGGTCCGAATACCTTGTTATTCCTCATGGCGCCCACCATAACGGAACCCCGGTTAACCATTGCGGAAGATCAGAAGTACTGAGCATGTCGATATTACTCGATGCATTGAAAAAATCCGAAGCGCAGCGTCTGTTGGGAAAAACGCCCACTATTCACACCGCGGTCGAGGCTCCTGATGCGAAACGGGAGACGGAACTACAATGGATTGCCATGTCCATGCTGGCTCTGAGCGCGGTTGCTATTGCTTGGTTTAGCTGGCAGCAGTATCGCCAACCGGTGGATAAGCTGGATCAGGCCGGCGTTGATGTTGTGGCAATGCCCCAGGGGGCAGAAACCCCGGAGGCAGAAACTCAGATACCCGCTGAAATAGCGGAACGAGGTGGCATGAATCGCCCACCGGCTGCATCGTTGCCGAAGGCGAAAAAAGATCTGGCTGGATTGACCATCCTCCCGCCCAGCAGTACCGCAGAAGCCCAGCAACGCCGGGAAAAATTGAGCCAGTCATTCAATTCCTACGAGGCAGAAAAAGATAATGAAACTGATCAAAAAGTAGAATTATCCTCCCCGGCCATTGCACAGGATTCGTCTGACCCTGTTGCGTCTCAGCCGGCCCCGACTCAGTCGCGAGACACACAAGAAACAAAAGCCGTGACATCGTCCAAGCGCTCGTTCGGCCTGCGACCACACCAGAGTGAACCGATCAGTTTTTGGCAAATACCCCAGGCATTGCGGGATGGATTGCCAGAGTTCAGGATCAACGTGCTGGTCTACGCGGAGAAACCCGAAGATCGCTTCTTGTTGATCAATGGCCAGAGGTTGGTGGAAAAAGAAGAGCTCACTGCCGGAGTTGTTCTGGATGAGATCCGGCGCGATGGCGCTGTGTTCCGTTACAGAAATTACAGATTTCTCGTCAAGGGCTGAAACCGTTGACCAATGGCATTGTCTCGAACTGGTCGGAAATCCCACCACACCCGCCGTTTGTGACCGTCAGCATTGGCCTGGTCTGCCTGGCAGTTTTGCTGATGTATTACGGCGTCAGTCCGGTTCTTCAACAGGCCATGATCGAAGTGGGCGGAATGCACCC
>JAPUHG010000252.1 GCA_027297845.1 Gammaproteobacteria bacterium
CTCGACTGTCTCGCCGAGGCGAAGGCTGCCGGAATCGGGCTTCTCTTCTCCTGCAATCATGCGAAACAATGTGGTCTTGCCCGCGCCATTGGCTCCGATGACGCCGACGATGCCACCGGGTGGCAGGTTGAAATCCAGCCCATCGATCAGCAGCTTGTCGCCAAAGCCCTTGCGCAGGTTTTTGACTTCGATCACCAGGTTGCCAAGGCGCGGTCCCGGCGGGATATAGATTTGATTGGTTTCATTGCGTTTTTGGGTTTCCCGCGACGCCAACTCATCGAAGCGTTGCAGACGCGCCTTTGCTTTCGCCTGGCGGCCTTTGGGGTTGGTACGCACCCATTCCAGTTCCTGTTTTATCGTCTTGATGCGCGCCGACTCGGTTTTCTCTTCGATCTCCAGGCGCTTTTCCTTTTGTTCCAGCCAGGACGAGTAATTGCCTTGCCACGGAATGCCGTGACCGCGGTCGAGTTCGAGGATCCAGCCGGCGACGTTGTCGAGGAAATATCGATCATGGGTGACCGCAATAACGGTGCCGGGATATTCCTCGAGGAAATGCTCCAGCCAGGCGACCGATTCGGCGTCGAGATGATTGGTCGGTTCATCGATCAGCAACATATCGGGTTTGGCGATCAACAAACGGCAGAGCGCTACGCGGCGTATTTCGCCACCCGACAGCGTACTGATATCGGCGTTCCAGGGCGGCAAGCGCAGGGCATCGGCGGCGATATCCAAAGTCCGATCCAGGTTGTGTCCGTCGCTGGCTTGCAGAATGTTTTCCAGTTTCGCCTGCTCCTCTGCCAGCGCGTCAAAATCAGCGTCGGGCTCGGCATAGGCGGCATAGATTTCATCGAGGCGCGCTTGCGCATCGGTGATCTCAGCGAGCCCTTCTTCGACATTGCCCCTGACATCCTTGGATGGATCGAGTTGCGGTTCCTGCGGCAGGTAACCGATCTTGATCCCGGGTTGCGGCCGGGCCTCGCCTTCGATCTCGGTATCGATCCCGGCCATGATCCGCAGCAGCGTGGATTTACCGGCTCCGTTGAGTCCCAGTACGCCGATCTTGGCGCCGGGAAAGAAGCTTAAGGAGATGTCACGCAGAATAAAGCGCTTGGGTGGCACGATCTTGGACACCTTGTTCATGGTGTAAATAAAATGAGCCATTACTACTCTTGTTGTATTGCCCGGACGGCCGCGGATAATCCGTTGATTGCGCGTATAAGCCAAGAAGAATCAGAGAAACGATTGGTAATGGTGATGGTCACGATTTCTCAGTATTGTCACGGGACGCTGTTTTACCGCGTCGGTCACCAGGTCCGATCAAGTGCCGTCTATATATTGGACAAGCGAACGCGTTCTTGCCAGTGTCGGAACCGGTGAGGGGCAAGCAATGAAAAACAGGGTAGGCCTGGCGACCGGCGAACAAATCGCCGCCTATGGTTTTGGTGACGACCATCCGTTTGGTTACGATCGCCATGATGTTTTTGTCAATGCGCTAAAACAGCAAGGCTTGCTGGATGGCTTGGTGCGCACACCAATACGCCAGGCCAGCGATGAAGAGCTGGGCAGTTTTCACAGCACCGAGTACCTGGAGAAAGTCCGGGCATTGTCAGAAACCGGTGTCGGCTATCTCGATCTGGGGGATACGCCGGCTTTCACCGGAATGTACGAGACCACCGCCTGTGTAGTCGGCGCGGTTCTCGAAGCCGCACGCGCGATCATCGATGGTGAAGTGGATCGCGGTTTTGTGCCCATCGCCGGCTTGCACCACGCATCGAGAACTTCGGCCGCCGGTTTTTGCGTGTTTAACGATTGCGGTGTACTGATCGAACAGTTGCACCAGCGCTGGGGACTTGAGCGCATTGCCTATGTCGATATCGATGCGCATCACGGCGATGGCGTCTATTACGCATTCGAAGACCAGCCCTGGCTCATTTTTGCCGATCTCCACGAAGATGGTCGCTATCTTTATCCCGGAACCGGCGCGGAAGCAGAGACCGGTCGTGGAGCGGGTAACGGGTACAAGCTCAACATCCCGCTGCCACCCGGCGCGGGGGATCCTGAGTTTATGGCCGCCTGGTCGCGGGTGGAGAAGTTCCTCGAACGGCACGACCCGCAATTTGTCATCTTGCAATGTGGTGCGGATAGCCTTGCCGGTGACCCGATTACCAATCTTCGATTCACGCCGGACGCGCATGGCCACGCGGCCAGCCGGTTGTGCCGTTTTGCCGATGGCAAGGTGCTGGCCGTGGGTGGGGGCGGTTATAACCGCGAGAACCTGGCCGCCGGCTGGAGCAGGGTGGTGAAAGAGTTTATGGCGGTGGCTTAAGCCACAGCGGTACAATTAACGCAGGTCGTGTGAACTGGACGCGTTTAGCGTCACTCTTTTTTTATGCATCGCTTCGCGCCGGTTACAATCTGGATAGGTGCCGCCTCGCGGCAATTGTCAGAAAGGGAATGCCATGTTAAGCAAGGATATGACGATCGCCGGATATGACGATGAGCTTTACCAGGCCATCGAGGCCGAGCGTCGCCGTCAGGAAGAACATATCGAGCTGATCGCCTCAGAGAATTACGCCAGTCCGCGGGTACTCGAAGCGCAGGGTAGCGTGCTGACCAACAACTACGCCGAGGGATACCCGGGAAAAAGGTATTAGGGCGGCTGCGTGAACGTCGATGTCGCCGAGGCGCTGGCGATAGACCGCGCCAAAGAGCTGTTTGCAGCCAGTTATGCCAATGTGCAACCGCACTCCGGTTCCAGCGCCAACATCGCGGCCTACCTGGCGATGATGAGCCCCGGCGAGACGATGCTGGGCATGAGCCTGGCACACGGCGGTCACCTGACCCATGGCTCGAAGGTGAATTTTTCCGGCAAGGTTTTCAATGCCGTGCAGTACGGGCTGGAGGAGGCGACCGGTGAAATCGATTACCAGCAGGTCGAGGACCTGGCGAAAGAACACCAGCCCAAGGTTGTGGTCGCCGGTTTTTCCGCGTATTCGCGTATCGTTGACTGGGAGCGGTTCCGGGTTATCGCCGATGAAGTCGGCGCTTATCTTTTTGTCGATATGGCGCATGTCGCCGGCCTGGTTGCCGCAGGCATTTATCCGAACCCGGTCCCGATCGCCGATATCACGACCACCACCACCCACAAGACCCTGCGCGGACCGCGAGGCGGTCTGATCCTGGCGCGCGAAAACGAGGAACTGACCAAGAAAATCAACTCGCTGGTATTTCCCGGTACCCAGGGCGGGCCACTGATGCATGTGATCGCCGCCAAAGCGGTGGCGTTGAAAGAAGCGCTGGAACCGGATTTCAAGGATTACCAGGTGCGGGTCGTTGAAAATGCCAGGCTGATGACCCGCATCCTGATTGACCGCGGTTACAAGATCGTGTCCGGCGGCACCGACAATCATTTGTTCCTGGTCGATTTGATCGATAAAGACATCACCGGCAAGGACGCGGACGCGGCTCTCGGCCGGGCCAATATTACGGTCAACAAAAACGCAGTACCCAACGACCCGCGTTCGCCTTTTGTCACGAGTGGTTTGCGCCTGGGAACGCCGGCCGTAACGACCCGTGGTTTTGGGCAGCCGGAAATCGAGCTGCTGACCAACTGGATGGCGGATGTACTCGACGATCTGGAAGATGAATCCACCATCGAGCGGGTCAAGGCCGAGGCGCTGGATCTGTGCTCCCGGTTCCCGGTCTATCGCGCCTCAGGTTCGGCCAAAACATAAGATTGGCTGACGGTCGCCGGTATGCATTGTCCATTCTGCAGTCACGAAGAAACCAAGGTCATTGATTCCCGGCTGGCCGGTGATGGCCGTCAGATCAGGCGCAGGCGAGAATGCCTGGGCTGCGGCGAGCGATTCACGACTTTCGAGAGCGCTGAGCTGGTTATGCCGCGCATCGTCAAGCGGGATCAAAGCCGGCAGCCTTTCGACGAGGCAAAACTGCGTCACGGCATGCTCAAAGCGCTCGAAAAAAGACCGGTCGACAGCGAGGATATTGAAGCGGCGGTGCAACGCATCGTGCACGCCCTGGCGACCCAGGGGGAAAGGGAAATTCCGGCGGGTCAGCTTGGCGAGGCGGTCATGCGTGAATTACATCAACTCGACCAGGTGGCTTATGTGCGATTCGCCTCGGTCTACCGCAGTTTCCAGGACGTCGATGCTTTCCGCGAGGAGATCGAGCGTTTGCAACTGATGCCGAGCGCAGAATTCGAACGCGAGCAAATGTCGCTATTGCCGGATGACAAGACCAAAAAATGAGCGAACTCACCGAC
Source organism: Gammaproteobacteria bacterium (assembly GCA_027297845.1). Lineage (GTDB taxonomy): Bacteria > Pseudomonadota > Gammaproteobacteria > Steroidobacterales > MnTg04 > MnTg04. Next base: position 4,283 of record JAPUHG010000252.1, read on the forward strand.
CTCCAGCATATGGCGCGTGCCATTCAGCTTGCCCGCCGCGGGCTGTTTTCGACCTCGCCCAACCCGCGGGTCGGCTGTGTGCTGGTTCGCGATGGCCAGGTCGTCGGCGAGGGCTGGCACGAAAAAGCGGGTGGACCGCACGCCGAGGTGGTCGCGCTTGAACGGGCGGGTAGCCATGCTCGCGGCGCGGATGTTTACCTGACCCTGGAACCTTGCAGCCATCATGGCCGGACGCCGCCATGTTCGCAGGCGCTGATCGAGGCCGGGGTTGCCAGGGTGGTCGTTGCGCAACGGGACCCGAATCCGCAGGTCGATGGCTCGGGCATCGGCGAACTGGAAAGCGCCGGCATTATTGTCGAGACGGGATTGATGACGGACCTGGCGGAAGCGATCAACCCGGGCTTCAACAAACGGATGCGTAGCGGCCTGCCATTTGTCCGTTCCAAGCTGGCGACCAGTCTCGATGGGCGCACGGCGATGGCCAGCGGTGAAAGCCAGTGGATAACGGGCAAGGCGGCGCGCCGGGATGTGCAGCGCTGGCGTGCGCAAAGCTGTGCAATATTCAGCGGCAGCGGTACGGTAATCGCCGATAACCCATCGCTGAATCAGCGGCTTGAAGGTGAGGAACGCCAACCGCTGCGGGTCATCGTGGACAGCGGGTTGCGGGTGCCGGTCGATGCGAAATGCCTGAACCTGGATGGACCACGATTATTGGTAACGACCGATGACAAGATACCGCTGGCCGGCGCATACCAGGATCGTGGTATCGAGGTACTGGGTCTGGCGCCCAGACCCGATGGCAAGGTGGACTTGCGACAATTGATGCTGGAACTGGGAAAGCGGCAAATCAATGAAGTGTTGGTCGAAGCGGGACCGTTGCTCAATGGCGCGTTGCTGGCTGCGAAACTGGTCGATGAATTACTGGTTTACCAGGCGAGCCATGTCATGGGTAATGACGCCCGCGGGATGTTTACGCTGGCGGGGCTGGTCAAAATGAATCAGCGTATCAAGCTCGAGCGCAAAGATATGCGCCTGGTGGGCGATGATCTGCGCATGCTTTTTGCAATTAGTGAGCAAGACTAGAATATGTTTACCGGGATAATCCAGACGGTTGGATCGATCAAGTCGCGGCAACCCGAAGGCGGCGATCTCAAGCTCGAGATAAAGGCGCCGGGGCTGGGGCTGGACGAGGTCGGGATCGGCGATAGCATCGCCGTCGATGGCGTATGCCTGACAGTGACCGGGCTTGCCAAGGACAGTTTTGTCGCCGATTTATCCAAAGAGACTCTGGCTTGCAGCACGCTCGGCAAAAAACGAGCCGGCGACCCGGTCAACCTGGAAAAAGCGCTTTGCCTGGGGGCAGCCCTTGGTGGCCACCTGGTCAGCGGGCATGTGGATGCGGTTGGCAGGCTGGTCAGCCGGCACGATGAGGCTCGTTCGGTGGTAATGACATTCTGGTTGCCCGAGGATATTGCCCGTTTCGTTGCGGCAAAGGGATCTGTGTGTATCGATGGTGTCAGCCTCACCGTCAACCGGGTCACTGACCATGAATTTTCGGTAAATGTTGTCCCCCATACACTGGAGGCGACTACAATGGGTCGCTATCGCGGTAGTACCGAAGTTAACCTGGAAGTGGATTTGGTAGCGCGATATATAGATCGCCTGATGGGCGGGGACCGGAGAAAATGAACAGCGTTGAAGAAATTCTGGAGGATCTGAAAGCGGGTCGAATGGTCATCATCGTCGACGATGAAGATCGTGAGAACGAGGGCGACCTGCTGATGGCGGCGAGCATGGTGCGCCCGGAGGATGTCAATTTCATGGCCCGGTATGGTCGTGGCCTGATCTGCCTGACGCTAAACCGGCAACGTTGCCAGCAGTTGCGTCTGCCATTGATGGTCAGCGATACCGATGGCCGGCACGGCACCAATTTTACTTTGTCGATAGAAGCGGCCGAGGGTGTCACGACGGGTATTTCGGCACATGATCGCGCGCAAACTATCCAGGCGGCGGTGCACCCCGATGCCAAGCCGGACGACTTGTGTCAGCCCGGTCACATTTTCCCGATCATGGCGCAGCCTGGCGGCGTCCTGACCAGGGCAGGGCATACCGAGGCTGGTTGTGACCTGGCGCGTCTGGCCGGTCTGGATCCCAGCGCCGTCATCGTAGAAATACTGAATGAGGATGGCAGCATGGCGCGGCGCCCCGATCTGGAAAAATTTGCCAGCGAGCATCAGCTCAAGATGGGAACGATTGCCGATCTGATCAGCTATCGCTTGCGCACCGAGCATTCGGTCGAGCGCATCCTGGAGCGACAGGTACAGACCAGCCATGGTGATTTCCTGATGGTCTGTTACGAAGATCATGTCAATCGAAATGTGCATTTCGCGTTGATCAAAGGGGAGATCAGCAGCGATCAGCCAACCCTGGTCCGGGTGCATCTTCAGGACAGTCTTGGCGACGTGGTAGGGCTGACCGGCAGCGAATTCGGCTGGCCATTGCCGGAGGCGATGGAGCGGATCGCTCGTGAGGGCAACGGCGTGCTGGTGATTTTGCGTCACGGCGAGGATCCCGGTTCGATCATCGAGACCTTGCGCAACATGGGCAAGCCCGCAGCCGATACTCAGACAGGCAGCAGTCGGGTACTGCGCACCTATGGCACGGGCGCCCAGATCCTGCGGGATCTCGGCGTGACTCAGATGCGGGTGATGAGTGCGCCGCGCCAGTTGCATGGCTTGTCCGGATTTGGCCTGGAGATCGTAGGCTATGTCGATGACGAGCAGGCGGCCGCCAGTGCCTGAGCATATGTTATTAGCACTGGCTTAGGGTTATTCTACTGCCGCAATAAGAGGCCGGACGAAACGACACATGCAAAATATTACTACTATTCGAGGCGATCTGGATGCACGCGATCTTAGAGTCGGGATCGTCGCCGCGCGATTTAACGAACTGGTCGTCGAGAGCCTGATTAAAGGTGCACTGGAAACGCTGCGCAGCCATGGTGGCAGCGACAAGGATATAACGCTGGTTCGGGTGCCGGGGGCGATAGAGATGGGGCTCGCACTCGAGAAGATGGCCGCCAGCAGAAAATACGATGCGATCGTGGCGTTGGGTGCGGTGATTCGTGGAGCCACGCCGCATTTCGATTTTGTCGCCGGCGAATGTGCGAAAGCGATCGGCCAGGTCAGCACCCGTCACGGCGTGCCGGTCGGTTTTGGTGTCCTTACTGTCGATACGATTGAACAGGCGCTGGAAAGAGCCGGCAGCAAGGCCGGGAACAAAGGTGCCGACGCGGCTCTGGCTGCGATCGAAATGGCCAGCCTGTTGCGTAAGCTGGAAGCCTGAGAAATGTCTAACCACACCGAGGTGCGTGCACGGCACCGGCGCAGCCGCGCCCGGCGGCTGGCTATCCAGGCGCTTTATTCCTGGCAACTTGCCGGCGAACCCGTCGACGACATTTATGACTACTACAGTGAGGATCGGGATTTCGATCGTGCCGATGCCGCCTATTTCAAGGAGCTGTTACTGGAAATAACCAGCGATAGCGAGTCGTTGAATATTCTGTTGGCAAAGTATGTAGACAGGGATCTCGAGCAACTTACCCAGATCGAACACGCCATACTCTGGGTGGGCCTGTTTGAGCTTCGCGACCATCTCGAGGTGCCGCACGCCGTTGTGATCAATGAAGCCATTGAGCTGAGCAAGAAGTTTGGTGCGGAAAATGGTTACCGCTATGTCAATGCCGTTCTGGATAAGGCGGCCAAAGATCTCAGGACCGCGGTTAGCGGTGAGTGGAAAACCATCAAGCTGAATACTCCGGATAAAGAAGAGGACTGATCGATGCCATTGCCAGAACCGGTTGCCCGCGAGAAAATTCATCAGCGAGATGTGAATTGCGTTGGTTACCGTCGTGGAGACGGTCTGTGGGATCTGGATGGACATCTGACCGACGTCAAAACCTATCCGTTCAAGAATCGGTTGCGTGGTGAAATATCTGTCGGCGAACCGCTGCACGAAATGTGGATACGCATCACCATCGATGATCAGTTCGTCATCCGCGACATTATCGCGAGCTCGGACAAATTCCCGCTCTCCGATTGCCCCGATATCGTGGAAAACTATCGAGCGTTGATTGGTCTGCGTCTGGGTCCCGGTTTCAACCAGCAGGCGCGGAAACAGGTCGGCAAAATCAAAGGCTGTTCGCATCTGAGCAAACTGATTCGCAATCTTTCGGTCGTGGCTTTGCAGACTGTTGGTCCGCTGGTTTACAAAGACTTTGGCGAACAAAGTGAAACCATGCCGCCGCACCTCGACCGTTGTCATGCGTTGCGCATCGATGGGGACGAGGTGCGCGAGCATTATCCACGCTGGTACAAGAAAAGCGACTGACCGAGGCAGCTTGTGATCGGCGAATCCGAGATCATCGAACGGTATTTCCGCGAGGGTTTTGTCGGTGGCCGCGGGGTCATGACCGGCATTGGCGATGACGCCGCCGTTTTGCGCGCGCCGAGTGACGCCGACGAAATCGTGATCAGTTGTGACACGCTAATCGAAGGCGTGCATTTCCCGAAACAAGACTCGACTACCCATGCAACCGATCTCGGTTACCGTTGCCTGGCGGTCAATCTGAGCGACCTGGCTGCGATGGGAGCCGATCCGTTGTGGTTTACCCTGGCGCTGAGCATGCCAGGTGCGGATGAGAATTGGTTGCGAGAGTTTAGCGGCGGATTACGCGAGTGCGCCGCCGAGGCAAATATCGCGCTGATCGGTGGCGACACCTGCCGTGGGCCGCTGGTTTGCACGATCCAGGTAATCGGCTCCGTTCCCAAAGGACAGGCGTTATTGCGCAGCGGGGCGGCGGCCGGTGATGCCATCTATGTCAGCGGTGATCTGGGTGCGGCGGCGGCGTGGCTGCAGAGTCTGGAAAATGACGGTGATACTGAAGACCTTGCCGGTCTGGAACGCAAATTCTGGCGGCCGACGGCACAGCTTGCACTGGGTAAAGAATTACGCCAGCGAGCGAGCGCTGCGATCGATATCTCAGACGGGCTGGTCTGTGACCTGGCTCGCATTTTGCGAGCCAGCAATGTGGGGGCAAAACTGCAGCTCGAAAAAACGCCGCTTTGCGAGGCTTTAGCCAGGCGTTCCGAGCATGAGAAAACTCTGAAAATGGCGGTCGCTGGCGGCGATGATTATCAGCTTTGTTTCACGGTATCCCGGGGTAGGCAGGCAGAGCTTGCGCGACTGGAGCAGGAGCTCAATATCCGGCTGACCAGGATTGGCGAAATCACCGAGGGTGACAACCTGGAAATTTTTTATCACGACCGGCCGGTTTCATTAGACCACGCTGGTCATCGGCATTTCACGGAGTAATCGATGAGCCAGAAACGCCCAGGGCCCCGGGAATTGGCCGATCCAGTGCATTTCATTGCGCTGGGTTTCGGTGCGGGCCTCGCACCGGTCGCCCCGGGTACGGCGGGGACCGTACTCGCCGTGTTACTGGAGTACTGGGCCAGGCAGTGGCTGCCTGACGTTTTGCAGCGCGCGATCCTGGTTCTGGTAATGATTGTTTTTGGAATATGGGTTTGCCATATCAGTGCCCGCAAATTGGGCCAGCACGATCATCAGGCCATCGTCTGGGACGAGATCTGTGGTTACTTCCTGACCATGCTGGCGGCGCCATCCGGCTGGCGTTGGATGATTGCCGGTTTTTTGCTGTTCAGGACCTTGGATATTGTTAAACCATGGCCGATCCGAGAAGTGGATCACAGTATTGGCGGGGGTTTCGGCATTATGCTCGACGACGTTGTAGCAGGTCTTATTAGCGCAGCAGCCATCATGGCGGCGCGGGCACTGCTGACATGATGGATTTTGACAACAATGGCGAGCAAAACCGCAAAAAAAGTCAGCAAGTTTCCGACTCAGGGCAAGCTGCCCGACAAGATCGGCAAATACGCGATCATCAATGAAGTGGGAAAGGGCAGTACCGGCACCGTATACCTTTCACATGATCCTTATTACGGGCGAGATGTCGCGATCAAGGTCTACAACGCCACAGTCGGCGCGGCCGATGACGATTCCGATATGGCTCGCAAGATGTTTCTCAGTGAGGCCCACATGGTGGGCATGCTGCAACATCCGAATATCCTTCCCATTTATGATGCCGGTGAGGAAAACGGGCGTTATTACGTCGTAACCGAACATGTGCATGGCGCGCGTACGCTCGCGGCCTATTGCAAACCAGATAATTTACTGCGCATCGATGATGTCGTGGAAATCATTTACAAGTGCGCGAAAGCGCTGCACTACGCGCACAGTCGTGGCGTTATTCATCGCGACATCAAACCCAGTAACATCATGCTGAACACGGAAAGCGATGTGCGGATTATCGACTTCGGCATTGCCTTGGTCGCCGATTCGGAAGTGTCGCGAATTGAGGGCATCGCCGGATCACCGAGTTACATGTCGCCCGAGCAGGTTCAGGGTGAGGAAATCACGCCGGTTTCGGATGTGTATTCACTGGGCGCCATGATGTACGAAATGTTGACCGGGTTCCGGCCGTATCGCGCCAGCAGCCTGTCGAAGCTGTTACACCAGATTGTTTATGCAACACCGGAACCGATCCACAAATTGCGACCGGATATTCCGGAAGACCTCGAGCGGATATGCTCGAAGGCCATGCACAAAGATCCCAATGAGCGTTATGCCAACGGCACCAGTTTTGCCGCTGACCTGACCCGCGTATTCCAGAAACTGAGAAGCCAGCAGGCAGCTATCGACCAGCGGGAACGGTTCGATATACTGCGGCGCCTGCGCTTTTTCCACGATTTCTCGCATTCGGAAATCTGGGAAGTCCTGCGGGCCAGCGACTGGCGGGAGTGGCCGGCTAACGAAGAAATTGTCAAAGAGGGCGAAGCCGACGATCGTTTCTATATCATCGTGGCCGGTGACGTGCATGTCGTGCACAACGGTAAGAAAGTTGGCATGCTGGGTGCCGGCGAATGTTTCGGCGAAACCAGCTATGTGCAGAACGCGAAACGTACGGCGACAATCATGGCGGATAGCGAAGTCATCGTACTTCGGGTCAGTTCGACGCTACTCGAACAGGTCTCGTCTTCGACCCAGCTGCGTTTCGTCAGAGTGTTCCTGCAGAATATGATCGAACGCCTGCAACGCGCGGGCACCGCCCAAACTTAGTCGGCATCCTTATCGCACTCGATGAGTGCGTAGGCCGAGTGGTTGTGTATCGACTCGAAGTTTTCTGATTCGACGACATAGGCGCGGATACGTTCATCGGCGTTCAGTCGGGCCGCGATATCACGAACCATGTCTTCGACGAACTTGGGATTATCGTAGGCACGCTCGGTAACGTATTTTTCGTCGGGACGTTTCATAATTCCAAAGAGTTCGCATGACGCCTCGCTTTCGGCGATGTCGATCAATTCCTCAAGCCAGACGAAACCTTCGATGCGCGCGGCAATCGTCACGTGGGAGCGCTGGTTGTGAGCGCCGCGATCGGAGATGCTTTTCGAGCAGGGGCACAAAGAGGTAACCGGTACGACCACCTTGATCCAGATACTGTTTTTTCCTTTTCTGCGTTCCCCGGTAAAGGCCACCTGGTAGTCGAGCAGACTTTGCACGCCCGATACGGGGGCGGTCTTGTTAACGAAATACAGGAATTTCATTTCTATATGGCCGGCGTCGGCATCCAGCCGGTCGGTCAGTTCGCTGAGCATTTCCTTGAATGAGCTAACGGTGATTTCGCGTTCGTGCAGATTCAGTATCTCCACGAAGCGCGACATGTGCGTGCCCTTGAAGTCGTGCGGCAGGTTTACGTACATATTGAAATTGGCAATGGTGTGCTGTTCCCTGCCCGAGCGGTCGCCGACGATGACCGGATGAAAAATATCCTTGATCCCGACTTTGTTGATCGGGATATGCCGCAGGTCCGCGCTGCCTTGCACGTCCTCGATGGTGTCAGTGTCCTGTTTCTGTTCTGCTCTCGTCATGTTTCTGCTTCACTCATTCTTATCAAATCGGCTGCGCAGAGCCTAGCCTGCCAGTATAGTCTTTGTCAGGAGCTAATACCCGGCGGAAATTTACAGACTCTGCGCCTTCGCTTCGACCGGCCACCAGCGGCGGATCGTTGTGAGTACGCTATCGTTGTCCAGACCGGCATCACGGCGGCAGCTCTCCTGTGAGCCGTGTTCGATGAAAACATCGGGTATGCCCAGGTGCAACAACGGGATCTGCAGATCGTTCGCGGCCAGCAGCTCTGAGACGGCGCTGCCCGCACCACCGGCAATTGCGTTTTCTTCCAGTGTGATGATGCCGTTGTGGGTTTTCGCCATCTCCAGGATCAGTTCCTCGTCCAGCGGTTTGACGAAGCGCATGTTGATCACCGTGGCATCAAGCTCCTCACCGGCGAACATGGCGGTTTCCAGCAGGTGACCGAAGGACATGATGGCCAGGGTTTTGCCCTCGCGCCTGGTTTCAGCTTTGCCAATTGGCAAAGCCTGCATTTTTTGTTCGACCGTGACGCCGGGGCCGGCGCCGCGCGGGTAGCGAACTGCCGCGGGCTGATCCAGGGTAATGCCGGTATAGAGCATCTGCCGGCATTCGTTTTCATCGGATGGCGCCATCACCAGCATGTTGGGGATGCAACGCAGGTAGCTGAGATCAAAGCTGCCCGCGTGGGTGGGGCCGTCGGGCCCTACGACCCCAGCCCGATCGATGGCGAACATGACATCCAGGTTCTGAACCGCAACGTCGTGAATGAGTTGATCGTAACCACGTTGGAGAAAAGTGGAATAGATCGCGACGACAGGTTTGAGGCCCTCGCAGGCCATGCCGGCGGCCAGGGTCACGCTGTGCTGCTCGGCGATGCCCACATCGAAGTAACGGTCCGGGTATTCCTTCGCAAAACGCACC
>JAPUHG010000253.1 GCA_027297845.1 Gammaproteobacteria bacterium
ACAAAGACAGCGCCGTCGCCTCACCGACTTCCCGGATTCCAAGCGCATACAAAAAGCGCGCAAGTGTCGTTTGCTTGCTTTTCTCCAGTGCGGCAAGAATATTTCCTGCTGACTTCTCCGCCATACGCTCCAGACCCGACAGTTTTTCCAACGTAAGCTTGTAAAGATCGGCGACGTTTTCGACAATTCCTGCGTCGACTAACTGGTCGATAATTTTGTCACCCAACCCATCAATGTCGATGGCGCGCCGGGATGCGAAATGTTTGATTGCCTCCTTGCGTTGCGCCTGGCAAAACAAACCCCCACTGCAGCGCGCAACCGCCTCTCCTTCCAGTCGTTCTACATCCGAACCACAAACTGGACATTTGGCAGGCAGTTTGACCTTTCGGGGTTTGCCGGGTCTTTTCTTTTTTATCACGCTAACAATTTCGGGAATTACGTCCCCGGCACGCCGAATGACTACGGTGTCACCGATCCTGACATCCTTGCGCTGCAACTCATCCATGATGTGCAGTGTCGCGTTACTGACTGTGACCCCACCAACAAAAACCGGGTCCAGCCTCGCTACCGGCGTTAGCGCACCACTCCGGCCTACCTGAAACTCGACATCCCTGACGACGGTGGTTTCTTCCTGCGCTGGAAATTTTTGTGCAATGGCCCAACGCGGTGCGCGCGCCACGAACCCGAGTTCCTCCTGGTAATCGAGCCGGTTTACTTTGAAAACAACACCGTCAATGTCGTAAGACATCGAGTCTCTCTTCTCACCAATAGCGCCGTAGTAGGCCAGGCATTGCTCAATACCTGCCAACAATTTCATTTCTGGAGACACTTTTAAGCCCCATTTCCTGAGCAACTGCATGCCCGCTTCGTGGGTAGAGGATGTGTGTCCATCCGTTACCAGGCCAATTCCGTAAAAATAGATGTCCAGCGGCCTTTTTGCGGTAATTCTTGGATCCAGCTGACGCAGACTGCCGGCAGCCGCATTGCGTGGATTAACAAACTCTTTCTCACCCTGCTCCCGCGCCCTGCTATTCATTTCCTCGAATCCGGCTCGTGGCATGAAAACTTCACCGCGAACCTCGAGCAATGGCGGATAATCCGACCCGGAAAGCCTGAGCGGGATCGCCTGTATAGTCTTTATGTTGTGCGTTACATCCTCGCCAGTACTGCCATCGCCCCTGGTTGCCGCACGAATCAGCTTGCCATCTTCAAAAAGCACGCTGACCGCAAGCCCATCCAGTTTTGGCTCCCCCACATATTCAACTTTTTCGGAATCGGTAATCTTAAGCCTGCCTCTTACCCGCCGATCGAAATCGCGTAATTCGTTTTCATCGAATGCATTGGCCAAAGACAACATTGGCAAGCGATGGCGTACCTGGGCAAATGCCTTTATCGGCTCTGCGCCGACTCTTTGGGTTGGAGAATCACTCGTTATCAGGTCGGGATGGTCAGATTCAAGTTTGTCGAGTTCCAGCAGGAGGCGATCATAGCGAGCGTCCGATATTTCCGGATCGTCCAATACATAATATAGATGATTATGATGTCGGATCTGCTCTCGCAGTTTCTCCGCATGCATTGTTATTTTTCTGGGTGCGGTCATATCACTGCGCCGGGATGCTCAGATGGTTTTTCAGACGGGCTGGTGCTCGTAGCGAATGATTTCGTCCCGAATATATCCTGCTCCCTGGGCAGTCAACGCGCCGCCTTTTTCATCCAGCAGTTCACAATTCAATTTTTCCGCGATTTCACGTGCGGTCGCCAACATATCATCGAAAACCGTAATGCCATCCATCGCACCTGGCAAAACCATGAAAAAAGTCAGTCCTGGTGTATTCATATTTTCCAGTTTGGACAATTCAAAGGTCCCCGGTTCGAGCAGGCTCGCTACGCTGAATACAGGAATCTCTGTATTCTCGGCCATTCGGTGAAATATCTGGAAACTGCCATGCATTAACCCGGTATCCATCAGTGCCTTAACGACGTCCATGCCGTTAAGGAGCAACCCACCCTTGGTGGCAACGCGCAGTGAAATTATTTTCTCGTCACCGCTAAGATCTTTGTAGGTATTTCCTTTGGAACTTGCCTCCCGGAATCTCTGATCCTCGCCTGCAGATTGCGGCTCACGGCCTCCCAAGGCATCGTCAGCCGTCGGTTCACCAGCATCCGCAACCAATCCATCCCGGTCTATTCCGGAATTCTCGGAAGAATTCAAGGATGGCTCAGAGCGCCTGTAGGAAGAGGCGTCTGTAGTCTGGCTGCCGCCCAGCTGGCGTCTGCTCCATAAATACACGCCACTAACTACTACGGCACCAATGATCAGCAATATCCAGCGAAGCTCTGCCATTACAAACTCTAACTGGCCGCCAATTGCACCGCTTCGTCTACATCGACCGACACGAGCCTGGAGACTCCGGCTTCGTGCATGGTGACGCCAGTAAGCTGGGCAGCCATTTCCATCGTCGTCTTGTTATGCGTGATGATCACGAATTGAACCCGCTTTGACATGTCACGCAGGATCTCGCAGAAACGGCTGACGTTGGCGTCATCCAGCGACGCATCGACTTCATCGAGCAAACAAAACGGCGCCGGATTAAGTTCGAAGATACTGAACACCAAGGCAACTGCCGTTAGCGCCTTTTCGCCACCTGAAAGCAGGTGAATCGTGCTATTCCGCTTGCCTGGCGGCTGGGCCATGATGGTGACGCCGGATTTCAGCAAGTCGTCGCCTACCAGTTCCAGATAAGCATGACCGCCACCAAAAAGCCTCGGGAATTTTTCCTTGAGGCCATCGTTTACGTTATCGAATGTTTCCTTAAAGCGGGTACGAGTCTCGCGATCAATTTTTCGAATAGCGTTTTCCAGCGTCTCCAACGCATTACTCAGATCGGTATTTTGTGCATCCAGGTACTCTTTTCGCTCAAGCTGCTCCTGGTATTCTCCGATCGCCGCCAGGTTGATCGGACCGAGACGATTTATCCGGCTGACCAGGCGTTCTAACTGTTCATCCCATTGCTCTATGCTCGCCTCATCCGACATCTCACTGTTGATCTCATCAAGCGAGAAACCGGTTTCGTCAAATTGCTCACTGACGCCTTCATGGCGCACGCTGATTTCCCGAACGGTCATTCTGACACGGTCAGAAAATTGGCGGATCTCCTCAACCACGGACTGAGCTTCGATTCGTTTTTGTTCTTTTTCCCGAAGCGCCTGTTCAATATCCTCCAGCCCTCTCCTGGCTTCCGCCAGTTCCTTCTCCACCGTTACCCGACTCCCCAGCAGTTCACTGAGGTCCTGGCGATTTTCTGCAAACGGTTTTTCGCCGCCCTGGAGCTGACCTTCAAGTTCTTCGACACGTCCCCTGAATCCCTTGAGCTGATCTTCCATTCGCGACAGGTTGGCACTGGCCGATTCACGGCTACTCCGTCTGGATTCAACTTTGATCGCAATTTTCTGGCATGCCGCACCGACTTTTTTCGCAACTTCACGACAGGAGTCCTGGATCGACTGAAGCTCAACGCGATTCTCTCCCAGACTGCGGCGTTTTCTCTCCAATGTCGCCAAAAGCTCAACGCCGCTTTCGACCACCGCGCGGGCGGTTTTCAGTTTTTGATTCGATTTTTCAATATCGTGCACCACATCGGTCAGCTCCTGGTCCAGGCTACGTGTCCGGCTGGCCGTTTGTTCCGCCTGGTAACGCTCCGCTTTCAGTTGTCCTGATAAATCGGCGTGTTGTCGCTGCAGGCGCCCCGCCTCTACCTGGGTTTCCTCCCTTGCCGACTCAAGCTTGTCGAGGTCACTCCTGACCGTTGCTTGCCCGCTTTCGTCGCGGGTTACACGGGCAGCGTACTTCTCGTGCTGCTCGCGGAGCATCCTGATTTGCTGTTCGCGATGAATAACACCGGAATGTTCATCCTGACCGCGGGCGACTCTTAGCCAATCTCCACCGAGCCAGATACCATCCCGGGTAACAACCGAATCGCCCGGCGCCAGGTTTTCTCTCGCCGCCAGAGCCTGCTCGAGCGAATCGGCGACATAAACGCCACTCAACAGAGTTTCCAGTCCCGAACGGTTTTGAATCTTACTCAGCAACAGGGCCTGGTCGGCAATTGAATCCGACCTTTTTTTCCTGTCAATAAATGCGATTGAACCGGATTTCAAAGTACCTAGAACTTCCGCGACTGCATCAATTCCCTCAACGCAAACCGCCTCCAGATACGAACCCAGCACAGTTTCAACCGCCGGCTCCCACTCCGTTTCCACCTCCAGCTCCTGTGCCAGGCGTGGTTGGCTATCCAGATTCCGGCTTTCAAGCCATTCGACAACTTCGCCCTCAGTCTGCCCCAGCGCCGCCTGTTGCATCGCTTCCATTGTCGCCAGCTGACCGCGGACTTTTTGTACATCGGACCTGCCCTGGTCGAGCTTCGCGGTCAATTCGTGATCTTGTGCACGCAATTGCGCCACGCGCGCCGACATTTGCTGCAACTGTTTCTGCAAAGCCGTCGCCTGGATCTCAGCCTGCTGCTCCTGGCGGACGAGCTCGGCCAGACTTTCCTCCGAAGCCGCCTTTCTTATCGACTGTTGCTCCTGACCCAATTTGCTTTTCTGCTGCAGCATTCGAGACAGCTGATCCTCCAGGTGCTCGATTGACGATTTATGCACCTGCACCTCGTTTTGCGCAACATGGTTCTCACGTCCAAAACTTTCCCAAGCCTCCTGCCAGTCCGACATTGCCTGTTCCGCGTCACGCAATGCATCGGTCGCTTCGATTTCCTCCTGACGGGCCTTCTCGAGATCCGGACCCAAGTCGTCCAGCGCCTCAGCCAGTCCATGAAGGCGGCCTTTATCCTGCTCAATGTGT
>JAPUHG010000254.1 GCA_027297845.1 Gammaproteobacteria bacterium
CCGCGGCGATGATCGAATCGACCTCGGCGCGCTCCTTGCCCTCCGCCGCCAGTTGATACCAACGCCGCGCATACGCATCGTGCGTTTTCGGGTAGCACCAGATGGCAATGCCAGGGGCCGCGGGATCGTCAGGTTGGCAAATCAAACCGTTTCCCCCTTCACGCAGGACACTGCGCTCACCCGCTTCAAACCTCACCACGGCCGCGCCATCCCGCAGGTGCACTGGCAACGCCAGCAACGCCTGATCAACCAGTTGCTCGTCGCTCATTTCTGCCGCATGCGACACTCTGAACAGCAAAAACATGATCGCAAAAAATAACTGAGGCCTCGGCATGAAAAATCCTCCGGTTAGCGTTCATCCGTCCGCGAGAATAGGATGGGTGCGCCCGGCAATTATAGGTGCCAGCATGAGCGGTTCCAATTTAATCGATCAGGCGTTGGGTGCTGGCCAGCCCGCCGTCAACGATATAGCAGATAAGTAGAGAATGTTGCAGGCATGAATAACACTGCGAAAGATGCCAGTGCTGCTGCGATAGCACGGGGTGCCCGGCCCTGGTCGTGGATTCCGAGTCTGTATTTCGCTGAGGGCCTGCCCTACGTCATTGTCATGACGGTCTCGGTCGTCATGTACAAACGCCTCGGCATTTCCAATACCGAGATAGCCATTTACACGAGCTGGTTGTATCTGCCCTGGGTCATCAAGCCTTTCTGGAGTCCGCTGTTAGAAATTTTCGGGACCAGGCGATCCTGGATCATCGCGATGCAAGTGCTCATCGGGGCCGGGCTGGGCGGTGTTGCGCTGACCCTGCCGACGGATAATTTTCTGCAATACTCGCTTGCTTGTCTGTGGTTGCTTGCCTTCAGCTCTGCAACCCACGACATGGCAGCGGACGGTTTCTACATGCTCGGGCTCTCCAAGCACGAGCAAACATGGTTCGTCGGCATCCGCAGCACTTTCTATCGTCTGGCCATGATTTCAGGACAGGGGCTGCTCATCATCCTGGCCGGCTACCTCGAAAACGCGACTACCCTGCCCGATTTTCTGTTCGATGCAGCGTCGCAGGCCGGCTCCATAGAGCCCGCGGGGAACGTACCGCTTGCCTGGTCACTCACGTTTCTGATCCTCTGCGGTCTGTTCGTGATTCTGGTTGCCTACCATTGGCGCATCCTCCCGAGGCCGGCGGCTGACGCGCCCCGGGTACGCGCGTCGCATACAGAAATCATACGGGACTTCCTCGAGATCTTTGTCGCGTTTTTCCGGAAGAAACACATTGGCGTCGTTCTGGGATTCCTGTTGCTTTTCAGATTCTCCGAGGCGCAACTGGTCAAGATGGCCGCACCCTTCATGCTGGATTCCGGCGACATCGGTGGCCTGGCACTCACGACCAGCCAGGTTGGCTTTGCCTACGGAACCGTGGGCATGCTGATGCTGATAATCGGTGGAATTTCGGGGGGCCTGCTTGCAGCGCGGCACGGATTGAAATTCTGGCTATTGTGGATGGCGATCGCAATCAATCTGCCGAATGCTGTGTACGTATATTTGTCCTTCTGGCAGCCCGACAGTTTTCCGCTGGTCAATATAGCAATCGGCGTGGAGCAGTTTGGCTACGGATTTGGCTTCACTGCCTATATGCTTTACATGATCTATGTATCCCAGGGTCAACACAGCACGGCACATTTTGCGATCTGCACCGGTTTTATGGCGCTCGGCATGATGATTCCCGGAATGTTCAGCGGCTGGCTTCAGGAAGCGCTTGGTTACCAGTACTTTTTCATCTGGGTACTGATCGCCACCGTTCCTTCTTTCGTCGTCACGTTGCTCATACCACTGGATGCGGATTTTGGGAAAAAGGAAGATCAGGAAATGGCATGACGATTTGCCAGTTGAGCAATTTATTGATGCGAATCAAACCAGGTTTTCGCGATTTTTGCACGCCACTGTCAGTCGTGATTTTGGCGCTATTGTGGCTGCCCGCTTTGAGCGGCTGCACCAGCCAGGGAATTATTGAAACGCCCTCGAGTAATCAGAACGGTCGCGTTCGCTACCTGGTCATACACCATACGTCCGAAAATTTTGCGAATTCCCTCGCGCTGTTAACCGAGCCTTCGGAGAATCCCGTTAGTGCCCATTACCTGATCCCGGAGCCCGGCGACGAGACCTATGCTGCAAGAGCGCTGAAAATATATCGACTGGTCCCCGAGTCGCGCAGAGCCTGGCACGCCGGCAAGAGTTACTGGAATGGAGAGGCCGCGCTCAACGACCGTTCGATCGGCATTGAGCTGGTTAACAAGACGTATTGCATTGAACGACCGGCCGAGGACCTGGAATTAACGGAACCGGACAGGTTTTGTTTCTACCCCGATTTTGCCGAGCCGCAGCTGACGCTGCTGTTCGAACTTGTCGCTGGCATCCTGCGCCGCCACCCCGATATCGAGCCGACGGCAATCGTTGGCCACGCCGACATTGCGCCGGATCGAAAGGTCGATCCCGGACCGCGCTTTCCCTGGCAACGACTGTACCGTTATGGTTTCGGTGCATGGTACGACGAGGATACGGTTGTAACCTATTGGGATCGCTTCAGGACATCACTGCCGCCGATTGACGTTGTGCAACGCGCGCTGCATGAATATGGGTATCAGATCGAAGCAACAGGCGTGAACGACGATCAGACACGGCTGGTCGTGCGTGCATTTCAGATGCATTTCCGGCCAATGCTGGTGACCGGGGAAACTGATGCCGAGTCGGCAGCTGTCCTGTTTGCACTCCTGGAAAAGTACCGGCCTGAGCGCCTGGAAGAACTGCTTGGCCCGCCCCCGGTTGCAGTTGAGCCCGTCACCAGCCGGATTTACAAGGCAAATCGGTGAGCCGCGATCGCGCGCATCAGCCACGCCTGAGCGACCAGGAAATAGATCAATTCTTCGAGGCAGGTTGGATCGTCAGGCACGCGCTTTTCAGCCGCGATGAAGTGCGGGAAATGCGCAACTGCTTTGACGATCTCGAGCAAATGGCCGCGAATCTCACGACCACCGGGCTGTACCGCGGCTCCCATTTTGTAATTGGCGAGAAGGACGACGCGCAGGTCATCAAGAGAGTCGTTTGGGCGGGTGGCTCCCAGCCTTAT
>JAPUHG010000255.1 GCA_027297845.1 Gammaproteobacteria bacterium
GATTGGCACCATGAAGGTCAATGAAGAAATCGATGCACTAACGACTCTTGGCGTGAATTCGATCGACTTCCTGGTGACCCCGCGGGTTTTCGCCCTCATTGTGATGATGCCGTTACTAACCTTGTACTCCAGCCTGATGGGAATAATCGGCGGCGCGTTAGTCGGTCTCGCCATGCTCGACGTCAGTCTGCTCCAATATGTATCGCAGACGATTGAATCGCTTAGTCTGAACGCCTTGTTTGGTGGCTTATTCAAAAGCATCATATACGGAAGCCTGGTCGCACTCGCAGGTTGCCAGCAGGGAATGGCATGCGGCAACAGCGCATTGGCCGTTGGAGAGTGCACCACTAAGGCCGTGGTGATGGGAATCGTATTGATAGTGGTCAGCGCGGCCATCCTCACAGTCATTTATATTAACCTTGGAATTTGAGATGGCAGACGCCCCCCAGCCACATATCGCCGCACACGACCTGACCCTGGCGTACGGCGACTTTCTGATCCAGAAGGATTTGAGTTTCTCCATAAACCGGGGTGACATCTTTATCATCATGGGAGGCTCGGGTTGTGGCAAAAGTACCCTGCTGAAAATCATGATCGGACTGAAGAGCCCTGCGACCGGCGAAGTTTTTTATGACGGCGAGGCGTTTTGGTCTTCGAGTGCCACCGAGCGGGATATGACCAAGCGAAAATTCGGTACGCTATTTCAGTCCGGCGCTTTATGGAGTTCGATGACACTGGCCGAGAACATCGGTCTGGCGCTGCAGCAATATACCGAGCTCGGAGAAGCCGAGATTCGCGAGGTGGCGGCCTACAAGCTGATGCTGGTCGGGCTAGCCGGTTTCGAAGACTATTATCCGAGCGAAATCTCGGGGGGCATGAAAAAACGCGCCGGCCTGGCGCGCGCCATGGCCCTGGATCCGGAGATTTTGTTTTTGGACGATCCATCGGGGGGGCTCGATCCGATCAGCGCAAAATTACTGGACGACCTGATTCTGGAATTGCGTGAAAGCATGGGAACCACGGTGGTGATCGTCACTCATGAACTTGCCAGCATTTTTGCGATCGGCAACAACTCGGTATTTCTGGACCCGGTGACCAAAACCCAGCTGGCCACGGGCAACCCAAGGGAACTTCGGGATCATCATCCGAATTTCGAGGTTCGTAACTTTCTGCATCGGGGCGAGGCGGAGGACAAAGCGGCATGAGCAAGAAATCCAATCCGACTGTAATAGGCGCTTTTGTCGTGGGAGCCATTGTGCTGCTCGCGGTAGGTGTGATTTTGTTTGGCGGCGCGGAGATGTTTGCAAAGCGAGACATCTATGTCGCTTATTTCACCCAAAACACCCAGGGTCTGCGCAAGGGTTCCAACGTCATGATGAACGGCGTGCATGTAGGGTTTGTGTCGGAAATGGCGCTGCTCCTCGATCGGGATAATTTCACAAGCAAAACCGAAGTGATCATCGAGATCCTGCCTGACTCCTACATCCTCACCAGCGATGGCATCCCGGTCGACCAGGGTACAATCACTCCGGAAGCGCACGACCAGCTCATCAATGTAGGCGGCTTGCGCGCCGTGCTTCATGCGGAGAGCCTGGTCACCGGGCAACTTCTGATTGAGCTGAATTTTCGACCAGACATTGAGCCCGTGTTTCGCGGCGGCGACAATGCCCCGTACTTTGAAATCCCCACCATCCCGTCCACGATTCAGGAAATGCTGGCCAAGATCCGGACCTTTATTAACGACCTGGGTGAGGGTCTCGATCCCAAGGAGATCGGTCCGCGAGTGCAGAATATACTTCGTGGCGTCGATGAACTCGTCAACTCCGAGGATTTGCGCGCATCACTGGCCGGTGTCAACAGCATGATCAACACGAAAGAGACCCAGGAGCTGACCGCCACATTGCAAACTACGCTCAAGGAAATCGGCAGCGCCTCCAGTGACGCAAGTACACTGCTCAAGAATGCCGATAGCAAACTGGCGGATCTGGATACCGATCTGAAACCCGTGATGGATAAACTCGCCGATGTGCTGGACGAGGCGCGGGCGACCCTCGCTGCCGCCAGGGTGCAGTTAGAGGGCGAATCGGTCCAGGTTTACCAACTGGGCATGATGCTCAAGGAAGTCGAAGGTGCTGCCCGGGCCTTGCGGGAATTCCTGGATTACCTGGAACAGCATCCCGAAGCCTTGATTAAAGGCAAGCAACAATGAAAGGAAGAAACGTTATGACTGTTACGGCCCGATCGATGACACTCGGCATACTCGTGTCGCTCCTGCTCGTTGCGTGCGGCTCTTCACCACCGGTTCGCTATTTCTCTCTGTCGCCCATGGACTCCGCCCTGGGGCAAGACCCCGACGATGCGATAACGCTGGCGTTGGGACCCTTGCGCATGCCGGATTATCTCAATCGTTCTCAGATCGTGACCCGCGCCGGCGGCGCGGAAATACAAGTCGATGAATTCAGCCGCTGGGCGGAACCGTTAAGACTGGCAATGCATCGCGTTGTGTCTACCGATGTGGACGGACTGCTCGATGGCGTGGTTGTCATCGCGTTTCCGTATGATTCGATAATCCGGTCGCAGGTGGATTATCGTCTGCTGGGTGACGTTATTCGTTTCGATGCCGACCAGTCGGGCCGGGTCGTACTGGAAGTGCAGTGGATCATTACCGATACCGACTCGGCGGTAGCCGTGCCCATTCACCGCAGACGCTACGAGGCGAGGGCGGCAACGGCTGACGATCCCGCCGCTGTCGCGGTGGCGATGAACGATGCGCTGGCTTCGTTCAGTCGCGATATTGCCAATGAGATGGGAGCCGTACTACAGGATTAGGGCTTCGTTTTGGGGCGTTCGGTTCAATCCAGTCCAGGAAAAAGAGGGTTACGGCGAAAACAGCCTTCGCGGAATGCATTCGACAATGCCAAACTCCCGGAGAGCCTCATCGAAAAACTGCTGAGAGTATCGGCGCTGCTCACCTGGCTGGCGTTATCCGGCGCGTCTTTCGCCCAGGACGTGGAGCCACGGCGCTGGACCCACTTGCCTGTCGGTCTCAATGTAGTGGGGGCTGCATATGTCCACACGGATGGCGATATCTTTTTTGACCCGGTCTTACAAGTCGACGACGCAGAAACCGAACAACACACCTTCCTGGGTAGCTATACGCGCGCCTTCGACCTGGCCGGCAAGACCGCGCGTCTCGATGTGCTCGTACCATTCAGGAAAGCTCACTGGCAAGGCTTGCTCGATGGAGTTTTCACCACCGTGCGGCGCGAGGGGCTTGGCGATCCAATCATCCGCCTGTCGGTCAACCTGGTCGGCGGGCCAGCCCTGAAAGGCAAGAAATTCAGGGAGTATCGTGCCGCCCACACGACCAGCACAATAGTGGGTATGGGGCTCGCCGTCACCTTGCCGCTTGGCGAGTACAAAGAGGACAAATTGCTCAATCTCGGCCACAATCGCGTCGTCGTCGAGCCGCAGATCGGCGTGGTTCACACGCGTGGTCAGTGGACCTACGAGCTGACCGGCTCGGTGCTCTTGTTTGGAGAAAACGATGAATTCTGGAACGGCAACAAGCTCGAGCAGGATCCGATCTACGTCGTGCAGGGGCACATCATTCACACCTTCCGGCCGGGTCTCTGGCTGGCGCTCAGTGCAGCCTATGGCCTCAATGGCGAAGCCGAGGTCAACGATGTACGCAAGAACGATCCCAGGGACACGGTCCTGTCGGCCTTGTCCTTCGGGTTCCCGGTTACGCGAACTCAAGGGCTCAAGGTTGCCTACATACGTGGACGCATGCAGAAAAACGTCGGAGCCGACACCGATAACTTCGCCGTAGCATGGTCGAAGCGCTTTTGATTCGTGGCCGCTTCGGCCGCTGTCGAATTCTCTACACGATTGAGGATACGGTGTTGATTGTTCAGGTATTCGAAATTGGCGATCGCAAAGATGTCTATCAAACCTAGTAGAATGACGAGTAAAGACCAAGGAGCGACAAGAGGTTGATTTTAAGAGCAACGAATTGGGTTTTGAAATTCAAATGGCCGCTGAACAGGGCGAGGCAATTGAGCAAGTAACCGAAGCGCTGAAAGCCGAAGGGTTTGGTGTTTTGACGCGGATCGATATCGATCAGGCCTTCCGGGAAAAAATCGGCGCGGAGTTTCGGCCTTACACGATCCTGGGCGCATGCAATCCGCAACTCGCGCATGCCGCGTTAACCTCGCAACCTGAGATCGGTTTGATGTTGCCGTGTAATGTCACCGTAGAAGCCGCCGACAATGGCAGCCTGGTCCGCATTGTAAACCCGGCAATCATGATGCAAATGGGCGATGCAGGGTCCAATGACACAGTTAGCGCCGTTGCCAACGATGCGACAGAGCGTTTGCAACGCGTGGCAGATGCGTTACGCGCGTAACCCGGTACTAAGCGCATGCCCCTAAGTCAGGCCCTTACGTCATGCAAAAAGCGTTCAGCTTGTTGCCATCGAGATCCCTGAAATAACCCGCGTAGAATCCGCGGTCACCACG
>JAPUHG010000256.1 GCA_027297845.1 Gammaproteobacteria bacterium
CAGCAGACTGTCATGGCCGGTGGCCTCCAGCGCCTGATCGGTCAGCCCTTTCAGGCGTTCCAGATGGGCCGGGTAATTCATCGCCAACTGTGTCATTGGGCGGTCTCCGCAAAAAAAACCAGTGTATAACAACCCTGCATGCCATTACGATTTTGTGTGACAATCAAAGATCGTTGACGATGGAGAGCCCGCATGCGCCGCCTGTGGATTTTGACCGGACCGATCATATTTTTGGTGACCCCGATGGGACATGGATACGACCGTATTTCAGGTGAATCGTTTGCCAGCCGCTCGGAGGTCATAGCGACCCATGGAATGGCGGCGACCAGCCAGCCCCTGGCGACCCAGGTAGCGCTCGATATCCTCAAATCCGGTGGAAACGCAGTCGATGCCGCCATCGCGGCGAATGCCACGCTTGGTTTGATGGAGCCCACCGGGAACGGTATCGGCGGCGATCTGTTTGCGATCATCTGGGATGCCAAAACAAAAAAACTGTATGGCCTCAACGCCAGCGGGCGATCCCCGCGATCCCTGACCCGGAAATGGTTCATCGAAAACGGCTACGAGTCGATTCCGCCACGTGGCGCGCTGCCGGTGAGTGTGCCGGGTACGGTGGATGGCTGGTTCGAGATGCACCAGCGCTTTGGCTCGCTACCGATGAAAGACCTGCTGCAACCGGTGATCGATTACGCCCGCGAAGGATTCCCAGTTACCGAATACATAGCCTGGTTGTGGCAAAAATACGAACCCATACTCGGCGGGTTTCCCGCGTTTCGTGAAACTTATATGCCCGCCGGACGGGCGCCCGCCAAGGGGGAGATATTCAAGAACCCGCGCCTGGCGAACACGCTCGAACAACTCGCCGAGGGTGGGCGCGATGTGTTTTACAAAGGTGAGATGGCGCATGTTATCGCCGACCACGTGCAGGCCAATGGCGGTTTTCTCAGCTACGAAGATCTGGCGACTCATTATTCTGAGTGGGTCGAGCCGGTGTCGACCAATTATCGCGGCTACGATGTCTGGGAGTTGCCACCGAACGGGCAGGGCATCGCGGCCCTGCAGATGCTGAATATTCTGGAAGCTTTCGATCTTGCCGCCATGGGTTTTGGCAGTGCCGATTATCTGCACGTATTGACCGAAGCCAAGAAGCTGGCTTTTGAGGATCGGGCGAAATTCTATGCCGACCCCGAATTCTTCGATGTGCCGGTGGAGGAACTGATATCAAAAGAATACGCAGAAGAAAAACGCAAACTTCTGTCTATGGAGACAGCCGCAAAGAAATACCCTGCAGGAGACGCGAAACTGGAAAACGGCGACACGATCTACCTGGCCACGGCCGATAAAGACGGCAACATGGTTTCGCTGATCCAGAGCAATTATCGCGGCA
Source organism: Gammaproteobacteria bacterium (assembly GCA_027297845.1). Taxonomy (GTDB): domain Bacteria; phylum Pseudomonadota; class Gammaproteobacteria; order Steroidobacterales; family MnTg04; genus MnTg04. The sequence continues at coordinate 1,388 of JAPUHG010000256.1, forward strand.
TGGGTACGGGCATGGTGCCACCCGGGCTCGGTTTTAACCTGCAGGATCGCGGCGAGTTGTTTAGCCTGGAAGCAGGCCATGCCAACAGTTTTGAACCCGGGAAGCGGCCATTTCAAACCATCATTCCGGCCTTTGTCACCAAGGACGGCAAACCATGGCTGAGTTTTGGCCTGATGGGCGGCGGTATGCAGCCGCAGGGGCATGTGCAGATCATCGTCAACCTGATTGATTTTGGCATGAACCTGCAGGAAGCCGGCGATGCGCCACGGATTCTCCACGAAGGTAGTAGTCAACCCACCGGCGAGCAAATGAATGACGGTGGCTTGCTAAACCTCGAGTCGGGAATCGATGAGCAGGTCGTCGATGAGCTTCGAAAAAGAGGCCACCAGATCGGCTCATCTACAGGCGGTTATGGCGGTTACCAGGCGATTCGCCGCGACCAGGAAAATGGCACTTATATCGGCGCATCCGAGTCCAGGAAGGATGGCCACGCGGCGGGTTATTGAGTGGCTTTTGTCGCGCAGCTATTCCGGACAGGAATGTAAGCTCAAGGCGAATATTTTGGCGGTAATTTCGGATCGAAGTCGGTGGTGGCCAACTGGTTTCCGGTAGCGCTGCTTTGTTCCAGGATCGCTTGCCAGCGTGGCTCAAGTAACGATTCAAAAACGCTCATTATTGGGCAGCTGCAAATTGTTGACCTTGGTTTTCCCAAGAAGCTTGAGTAATAAATTACGGCAGGACCGCAGCAGCGGGTACAACATTCTGGATGCTCGCTCTGACCTAAACAGCCAATAATTCAATCGATTGAAAAAATCGGACCGACTGCTGATCAGAGCGAGGGCATGGATAGCGTCCGAGCCGTAATAGAGCTGGCCTCCCATTTTAAGAACCATGCCCTGATCAATATCCAGACCCAGTTCTGTAATTTCATTCAGGACTTCGCTCGACTCTCTGGCATCTACGATTTTTAGTTTTCCGATTGATTCCCTAATCTTCACGATCCGGCAATAATTGTCGCAGGCAGGGCATTCCGTATCGTAGACAAGGAGTATTTCTGAGTTTTTTTTAGTAGTCACTCTTGGTTGCGGCTCAGTAGCACAGCATTTTGTCAGGCGCCAGTTGCTTCTCGGCTCGAAGCCCGGATACCCAGTGTGGAAAAGACCAGCGCGACTATCCATAGTAGCGGTCCAATTCCTCCGGGTACCAACGGTACATAGCCCGGCATTAAAATAGTGACAATAAAACCGATATCCCCGGCACTAATCACAACCAGGTTAAGCCAGTAGCCGAGACGGCTATTTTTCCAATTGAGCGTTATCGCAACGGCAATTCCAAATAAGGCGAAAAAGAGCAGATTCCATGCATCCTGGTAAATACGTCCCTGGACGATACCTGGCTCGAGCGTTTGACCGAGCGCGTAGACGAATCGTGCTGCCTGGATGTGGAGCAGACCCCAAAGCACGTATGTGACTGCCCCGAGTTTCGCATATAGGTTCATCGCAGAAATCTCCATCGGTACCTGGCGTTTGAAAATACCGGCGCCAAACAGCGAAACTGTCGGGCCGCCGAGTGCATTGTTTTGCTATTTGAAGCCTCGATTCCCCAGGACTCCTTCTTTTAGCACGGCAAATGTGATCTTGGACAGCGCCAGGGCAACATACACGCCGGGGATTGTCCCCACGCCAATTCTGGCAACGACCGCATCGAAGCTACTGATAAAGAAAGCGATCAAACCGAGTATGGCAAGAACGACGATCGACTCAAGTATGTTATCCCCATTCATCGTAAAAATTACCGTAGCAATCAGAATCAATGGCCAGGCCCAGTACACGAAGCCATCTGACAGCAGATCTTGCACGGTCCAGCCTGCCAGGCTGCTCAGCAGGCAAATGACCGCGAGCCACTTGAGGTAGGTCGACTCGTTCTCGTCGGTTTCCGGTGTCCTCTCTATCCGCAGCTCCGTCATTTATCTGGCGCTTATTACGTAATTCAGTATCTCAACGACTTGTGACGGTGTTGTAGCCCAGGCCATGGCGGCCGCATCCACTTCTTTGAGCGGATGGATAATATCTTCATCGTGGAGTGTAATGTATGGCTTGCCGATGGCGGCACAATACCCGGCATCGAATGCCGCATTCCACTGCTTGTATTTGTCTCCAAATCGTATCACCGCGATATCACATTTCTCGATGAGCGTTTTCGTGCGGATACGATTGACCTTGGATGACTTGTGGTCGCGCCAGAAACTGTTGTCTTCAGCCCCTAACAGGTCTCCCGCCGCATCACTGGATGGATGATCCGTCACCGGAGAGCTAAAAACGATCGGCAGTTCATGCGTCTTCGTCCCATCGATCAGTTTCTGCCGCCAGTCGGTGTGAATTTCACCGGATAGATACACATTCCAATTCATCGATTTTCCTTCGTGTGTTCTCGAGCGATGGTGAGTCGGCTTTAAGGGTTGGCCGTTTGTTAGCCGCAGTCAACCCGCTGCAAGGGAAAGTCGACCGCCTGGGCCTCTCCCTTGATCTCCCCCTCAATCCTCCCGGTGAGATACTGTTCAGCTTGCAGACGATAAATAATGCGTTGAGGAAAGTCATGAGCGAGGTTTTCGAAGACGACCTCCGTCTCACTCAGTCTTACCAGGAGAAAAGTTGCCTTGGTCTGTCCAGACGGCATGGCAATGAACTCAATTCCGCCCGCCTCGGTCTCGCGAATCTGCAGGAATTCGTACGCCACTGTCCTCGAGTCACGGATCGTCCGGCTGACAC
>JAPUHG010000257.1 GCA_027297845.1 Gammaproteobacteria bacterium
GGTTCGTCCTCAACGATCAGAATATGTCGGTCCGAAAAATCCACAACTAGCCTGGTAGTTCAATGCGTATACCCAGACCGCCCATGCTGGTGTGTTCGGCCCGGATGTTTCCCTGATGTGTCTCAACAATGTTACGACAGATCGCGAGCCCCAGCCCGCTGCCACCGGTCGAACGGGAACGGCTCCCTTCGACCCGGTAAAAGCGCTCGAACAGGTGCTCCATCTGTTCAACCTCGAGTCCCGGACCGGAATCATCCAGGCTCAGCACGACCGTTCGATCGTTGGCGGCCAGTGACAGGCTCACCCGCCCGCCTTGGTCGACATAGCGGCAACTGTTCTCCAGCAGGTTGTGCAGGAGTTGTTTCAATCGTTGCGGGTCGGCATTGAGCATTATTCCCTCAACGATGTGCAAGCGCAGCTCAATACCCCTTGCGGCCAGCCGGGCGCGGTAAGCCTCACCGGACTGCCGTGTGAGCACGCTGAGATTGACCGATTCCATTTGTAAGTTGAGCGCGCCGGCATCCGACAGGGCCAGCGTTTGCAGATCATCGACCAGGCGCGCTAAGTGATCAACCTCTTCACGCAGGGATGTGGTCGTTTGTGCATTGACGGAACGTACGCCGTCTTCCAGTGCCTCAATTTCCCCTTTGAGTATGGCGACCGGTGTACGTAGTTCATGGGCTATATCCGCCATCCAGCGCCGTCGCGCTGTCTGATTTTTCTCCAGCGTTTGCGCCAGCCGGTTGACATCCCTGCACAACGCGCCGATTTCATCCCCCGTCCTGATCACTGCGCGCTCTGCATACTCGCCACGAGTCAAGGCTGCGACTACATTGGCCAGGTCTATCACCGGGCGGCTCAAGTGTCGTGCCAACAAGAAACCCACCACAGCGACCAACACCAGGGCAATCACTAGGGAAATGATCAACGATCGGGCCTGCTTGTTTAAAAAGCGCTGAGCGTCCCATGGCAGGCCGACCCGGGCAGGCACAATACCAACCCAACCGACAATCTTTCCTCTGACCTCAACCGGTTCCATACGGTAATTTTCCCCCGCTGAAGTCACCGCACCAGCAACCCGGGCTTTTTGAGCATCGAGCAGGAACAGGCGGCGCGGGAGATTCAGTCGATCAGACAGCGGCGGTCTTCTTGCGCCTGCAGAAAACTCAGGTCGGCGTCTACGTTCCGGTGCTTCACCGGTATTCGGCAACGAGGGCCGAGTCAGACGTATCAACCGGCCCCAGCGCCGGGGGTTTACCCTGAGCAATCCCCAATCACCCTGCTGTCGATAGAGCTCCGCAAGCTCAGGCACCAGTTTTTCCAGCTGTCCCGCTTCTTGCTGTTCGATAAAATGCACCATTCCCCGGCTAAGACTGATTCGCGTAATCAACACCACAACCAGCAACGCGATCACCACACTGATCACCAGCGATAGCAATATCTTGGATAACAGGCTTCTCATAACAGACCATCCTGCACCCAGGCCAATCCAGGGTGCAAGTAACCGTCGAAAACTTCTTTTTTCCTCCACAATTGATTCATATTATGGGCACATACTGCAATCCGAAGCTAACGATACAACGCGTTTGAAACTGAATTCACCACGAATCACCCATCAGGAGAAAATGATGAAACATCCAATCACCCCCTTACTTACAACCATCCTTGCGGTCACCGTGTTCGCAGCAGGCCAACTGCAGGCCCGGCCGGATATGGCCCGGCATCACGGTCGGCCGGACGCGGAAATGCGTGTGGCGCACATGAGCAGCGCCCTGGGACTCAGTGACCAACAGTCTGCTCAACTGCTGGAGCTTTTCCAGGATGTTGATGAAGAGCGCCGCGCCATGCATGAACAGACTATGGAACTAATGAAACCGCAGATTTGTGAACTCCAGCTGGCAACATGGACGGCAGTCAACGAGATTCTCGATGATGAACAGCAGGTCCAATTGGAAGAAATGAAGGCCAGTCGCGAGTCCGACAAAGGCCACCACCGGTCGCGAGGTATGCACGATCTGGATTGCTCAGCCTTCGAGTAGGATAAGCTGAACACTCCACCAGTGGCAGGATTGCTCATCGCGTGGCGATCAACAAGGCCCGTATGGGTGCAGGATAACCCTCCTGGGTCTTTTGCTGATCGGCCGGATCAAGGGCTTCGGCCAGGGATTCAAACTGCATCCAGGGTGTGCTGCGCTGCTCCTCGATCGTCGTTGGTGTGACGTCCGCCAACTCAATGTCTTTGAAACCAGCATTACGAGCCCAGTTAACCAAGCGGTCTGTCCCCGGCACTGCCCAGACATTTCTCATGCGCGCATAGCGTTCTTGCGGCACCAGGAGATCCTGCCGCCGCTCTTGGGGCAGCACCAGGGTTTCCAATACCATGGTTCCCCCCGGACGCAACAAGGAATGGATTCTCCTGAGGTGATGAGACGGGTCTTTGCGATGATAGAGCACGCCCATCGAAAACACCGTGTCAAACGCGACCGGATCAGCGGGCAGGTCCTCGATTGCCAGGGGCAGAACATAATTGGCGATATCGCCTGAGAAATGCCGGCACGCCAGCCATTGCATAACGAACAGCAGCGTTGGGTCTATCCCAACCACCAGCGCTGCGCCCGCACCCAGCATGCGCAAGCCGAAATAACCATTGCCGCAGCCAATATCCAGCACACGGTGCCCCGCAAGCCCGATGTGTGTCTCGACTCGCTCCCATTTCCAGTCCGAGCGCCACTCGGTTTCGATTCGCAGCCCCCCCAGGCACAGGGGCCCTTTGCGCCAAGGGTGCAATTCCATCAGGGTTTCGCGTAGTGCTTTTAGATCTTCAACCCTTCCCCCCAGTGCTGGTGTCCCGCTGTCGAGATTGGCTTCAAGCGACACAGCAGGCAGTTGTTGTAGTGTGCACAACCACCGCGGCAAGTCGCCATGGGGGTGCGTGGCAAGTCTCTTTTGGGCCAATGTACAGACTGAATTCACCCAGGCCCGACCCGGCCATCGTTTCTGCAACGTCGCTAAAGGGTCTAAGCTGATTATCGTGTCTTGCTGGCTCATTGGCCGCCCGGATCAATAAACACAAGATTTTCGCATGTTTGCCGGCCGTTGTTGGTATCCGGTGATTGTGACTTCTGGGGTATCCCTGTTTCTTGCAGTTCTGTTATTCTAATGACGGTAGAATTTACTGCGTTCATACTGTGCCCTTGCGGTGCAGCTTGGCGCGCAATTACACAAGAGGCCAGCCATGTTAGATAGTCCTTTAGTATGGGCGGTTATTGCCGCCATTCTTGGTATCACGATCGTTCGCAAGGCGGTCATCATCGTTCGTCAGGGTTATGAGTTCACGCTGGAACGGTTCGGGCGCTATACCACTACGTTGCGGCCTGGTTTCCATTTCATTATTCCTTTCATCAACCGGATCGGCCACAAGATCAACATGATGGAACGGGTGCTGGACGTGCCTTCACAGGAAGTCATTTCCAAAGACAACGCCGTGATTACCGTGGACGGTATCGTCTTTTTCCAGGTGCTGGATGCCGCCAAGGCAGCGTACGAGGTTTTCCGGCTCGAGCACGCTATTTTAAACCTGACCATGACCAACATCCGTACCGTGCTGGGTGCGATGGACTTGGATGAGTCTTTGTCCAAGCGCGATGAAATCAACGCCCGGTTGCTGGCTGTGGTTGATGACGCCACCACGCCGTGGGGGCTCAAGGTAACTCGAATCGAGATCAAAGACATCAGTCCCCCGATGGACCTGGTTGAAGCCATGGCGCGGCAAATGAAAGCCGAGCGTGACAAACGCGCTATGATCCTGGTGGCCGAGGGCGAGCGTCAGTCCGAAATACTGCGCGCAGAGGGCCACAAGCAGGCCATCGTACTCGATGCCGAGGGCCGTAAAGAGGCCGCTTATCGGGATGCCGAGGCCAGGGAACGGCTGGCCGAAGCTGAAGCACAGGCGACCACTTCTGTGTCTGAGGCTATTGCGGCGGGTGACATCCAGGCCATCAATTACTTTGTAGCACTGAAATATGTCGAGGCCCTGAGTTATTTTGCCACCGGCCCCAATAACATGACCCTGCTGCTGCCCGTGGAAGCAACCTGTATACTTTCCAGCCTGGCCGGCTTCACGGAAATAGCCAAACAAGCTTTTGCCAAAGA
>JAPUHG010000258.1 GCA_027297845.1 Gammaproteobacteria bacterium
AACTCGATCGGTGGTCCACTTGCGACGTGGATCATTGGATGGTTGATCGAGGTAATAGAATCCCGTGAGCGTGGACCCGGCCATGACCGGAATGCACAGGGCGACGATTTAAATATTCAGCCCGATCCGCGAATACCCGCTTTTCCATTTCGGCAACCAAATGAATATATTGCGCGGAATTGTGGGCTAGCCCGGCAAAATCATCGGCCAGGTAGTCTTTCATTTTGAGCAACTGGATGACGGCAAACCCGCCCGAGCTTGGTGGTGGCGCTGACAGCACCTCGTAGTCACGCCATGCCGCCGTTAGTGGTTCCCTCCAGACTACCCGGTAGTCCCTGAGGTCGTCGGCGCTGATCAGACCGCCACCGCGCTCCATCTCATTGACGATGTACTCGGCGGTTTGCCCCTGATAAAAGTCCGCACGACCACCCGTTGCGATTCGCTTGAGTGTTTCTGCCAGCTCGGTCTGTTTGAACACCGCTCCGACCGCCAGATCGCCAAAATACTGACCGAAATTGGTTTTTCCTGTGAAACGCTTTTGCCGCATTGCTATTCGGTCGGCCAGTTCTTCATCCACAACGAAGCCGTTTTCGGCAAGTTCTATTGCCGGCGCGAGAAGTTCAGCCCAGGGTAAGCTGCCAAACCTTTGATGTGCGGCCCACATGCCAGCTACGCTACCGGGAACGCCAGCGGCCTGGTGACCGGTCCGGCTCAATCCTGGAACAACCTCTGCATTTTCGTCGAGAAACATGTCCCGGCTCGCAGCGGCTGGCGCTATTTCGCGGTAATCGATGAAATAGGCTTGCCTGTCCATATAGACCAACATGAAACCACCGCCACCGATGTTGCCGGCTTCAGGATAAGTAACCGCCAGTGAAAAAGTGGTTGCGATGGCTGCGTCAACTGCATTGCCGCCGGCCCTGAGTACCAGCTCGCCAACCTCCGCCCCATAACGGTCCGGCATGGCAACGGCCGCATTGCTGGCTGGTATGGAGGTGGCGTCCTCATTTGCCGGCGCACAGGCAGCCAGCAGAAAAAAGAATACAAGCTGGATCAAAAGGTAACGGCGAACAAACATTGGAGGCGCCCTGTTTTTTGCAATCTACAAATCCCGAACAGCGTATTCTGGAGAAAGTCATCGCCAATAGCTACAGGCGCCACAGGTTCTTTTTCTGCCGCAGGTGAGATTTGTTTGCGGGCTATTCGAGCGCCTCGAGAGCCAACAGGATTTCATGGCGAAGCTGATCAATCGCCGAGTTGATCTGCTCTAAACTGGTTTCGGAATCGTCGAGCTGAGCCGAATCGGCGGTCCAGGTTGCATGGAGTCGTTTGGCCGCTTTTTTCACCGAATCCGGCATGGTCATACTAAGATCCAGCAGGCTGAGGACGACCACCCAGCCTCTCTTAACGTCGCCCAATTGATCGTTATCATCATAATGACTGAAAAAAACCACTTCATGCAGTTTGCCCATGGCGAGGATCATTTCGATTCCGGCAACCCGAATGTTTCGATTGGCTTCGGTCTTCTCGTTTCGCCAGGTGTTGTAGCCCAGGCTGGTCAGCGCAAGAACCATACTGATCAACGCAACCGAGTAACGGCTTAATTGATCCCTGATCGACTGAATTCGCTGTTTGTGCATGGTCAAAGACCTTGTATTCCGGGGTTAGTAAAAAAGACCGTCCAAACTGGATGATTATCACGATCTCTGGCCGGTGCTGCCTGCGTACCTGCAGCGCAATCCCAAACACAACAGGAAAAACAGGGCCAGTCCGGCGCTGCCGCCGCCACCGCCCGATGAAGGTGGCTGTGGCACGGGCGTCATGGCGGCATACTGAGCCGCAATGGCTTCTAGTCTGGAATCCAGGTTTGCCCGGGAATACCAGTTTCCGCGCGCCATCACGCCAACAGCGTTCTGTGCGTTGCGCAGATCGACCAGCGGATTAGCGTTGAGCAGCAGAATATCGGCCCGTTTTCCGACTTCGATCGTGCCGAAAGGCAGCGCCGCAGGAATGGTTTCGGCAATGAAATCCGCGGCATTGCGTGTAGTTATAGTCAGAATTTCGAATCGACTCAGTCCTAATTGAGCGAGTACGCGCATCTCCTCGTGGGTTGAGAATCCAGGCGCGCCCAGAACCGTCGGCGAATCGGTTCCGGCTATCAACCGGATGCCCGCATAGTGGAAATCTTTCGTGTATTGCTTGACGAACGCGAATCGGGAGTCGAGTGCGCCGGGTTGACTGCCGGGCGGGCTCCAGCGTGAACCCTCAAAGCCGTTTCGCCATACCTGTATTTCCGCCGGGTGTACGTATTGCATTTGCGGTTTGGCAAGAAACGCATTGAATGCGGCAGTGTTGCCGCCCCAAATCGCCGCGATGGTCTCCAGGATATACAAAGTCGTGTTGACGGAGGCTCGAGAATTCAAGGTCTGATTGATCGCTGACAAGGTCAGCGTCGGGTCCTGGGCGAAATGATAATGGCTGTAGAAATAGGCCTCCGCGTGCGAAACCATGGCCATGCCGTCCGCAAGCGCTTTCGCAGAGCCCACCGGGCTTGGGAAATGACCCATAATTGCCATGTTTTCGATCCGTGCCTGGTCAATGATGCCTTCGTAGGCCTGTAGCGGTGTCGCATTGTAGATTTTGATGTAATTGTAACCCGCCGCCTTGCTACCAATGACATGATCCCGTCCATCCAGCTCGGTCTCGACTATCTGTTGCGGCGCGCCCCCGTCGCTTGGCCCGCGCGCATAACTCGCTGTATACAAGGTAGGGCCGGCGAGTTCACCATTTCTGATCCGTTGTCCGAGCGATATCAGGCCATTACCGAATGGCGCGATGAAGTCGCCTTGATTGAGGATCGTCGTGACTCCCCCGGCAAGATACACCTGCATCTGGTTAATACCGGTGCCACCGGTGATGGCAACTTCGGCACCCAGATGGGTATGCATATCGACCAGCCCCGGCATCAGGAACAACCCACTCGCGTCGATAATCTCGGCATTGGCGGGAATGGTCACCATGCCGGTCGGTGCGATTTCCGTTATCAAGCCACTTACGATCACCACATCCTGATCAGGTATGACCCGCTCGCTATCCATCGGGATTACGCTCACCGATGTGAAAACCACCGGCGAGCCGTCAGTTATTTCAAAGGGAATGGTCTGCGCATCAACAACCCGGTTGAACGTACACAGCGTCAACAAGAAAAGCAGAAGTTTTATTTGAGTTGATGTTTGCACAACAGTGTCCGATTCGAGGCGCGTCTAAACACAGGAACTGCTGCGCAATCGACCATCGCGGTTAATTGCTTAGACACTCCGCGCGCCAAAGGTTTCTTTTCAACAGGTAACTAGTATGCAAGTGTGAGTGCCCTGGCGACAA
>JAPUHG010000259.1 GCA_027297845.1 Gammaproteobacteria bacterium
GCGCACGCTATAGCATTCGATCCGCAAAGATTTGGTTGGAGCAGGCGTTTGCGGCTGGCACTCGTCGTGGTGCATGAAGCGACCCGGCAGGACGCCCTTTTCGTCGAGGATGTCGCCGTCAGTGGCGGCTACCAGGTCCGGATATTCGATAGTGAGGATAAAGCCAAGGTTTGGCTTCGTGAAAAATAAATAATACCGGCGCAACAGAGGCAATACCCTTAATGGGCAAGATGGGCGGCGCATGGAGATGAGTTCGATTGGGGCCCTGGAGGACCTCTTGGTCATTATGTAAAAATCGTCTATCGATCATTCGCCCCCTTACCGGTCCCGACAACCTTGCCGAATTTCCGGCCCCGTATTTCCGTAGGAGCGGCTTCAGCCGCGATTGACTTCGGAATCGCGGCTGATGCTGCTCCTTGCATGCCTGCTAGTCCAGGTTTGGCAGGCCGTGCAGAACAAGTAAGTAGTAACTGACGATGCCGACAATTTGGTCATTTTCAATGACAGGCGCGTGGCTGATACCGAAGTTTTCAAAAAGACGCGCACAGTAGCGAATCTCCATGTCCGGACGCACCGTAAGGACAGGTTTCGACATGATCTCATAGACGTTGACGCGTTCCGGTGCGCGGTTCTTGGCGATGACTTCCTTGGCAATGTCGGAGAACAAAACCAGGCCATACTCGTCATTCTCATCCCGTCGTTTTACGATCAGGCTGGTGGCGCTCGATTTCTTCATCGTTTTCAACGCCGTCAGGACATCCATTTTTCCGTCCACTTCCGTAACATCTGTCCGCATGCAATCGCGCACCGGCCCCCAGTCTTTGATAGTCATAGGTTTTCCTCCACAATTTCGCCCAGTTCTTCTGCCTGATGCAATACACCGACGGCGTCTTCGACATCAATGAGCACCGCAATTCCGGTGCCCGGTTTCTTGTCGAATTCGCCGACGTCGCCAATATGTTCGAGAATATGCCGACTCAGGTGTTGTTCGACCAGCAGCAATATCACGTCGCGTTGCGACGCGAGCGTCAATCCGAAGAAGGTCTTATTCTCATGAATTCCTTCGCCGCGGGCATTGTTGATCACGGTGCATCCTGTTGCACCTGCTTCGCGGGCGGCTTGCATGATGTCATCCGTCTTGCTGTCTTCGACGAAGGCAACGATTAGTTTAAAGTGCATGATTATCTTCCTGTTGTTGGTCCGAGTCATCCGAATCGGAGGTCGAGACACGTTCTTTCAAAACTGCGAGCTGGCCATACGCGAGTACCGAGATTATCGGAAATAAGCTCGCAAATGCCACCAAACCGAATCCATCCAGTAATGGACTCCGCCCGGGCACTGCTTCTGCCAGCCCGAGGCCAAGTGCGGTAACGAGCGGCACAGTTACGGTCGATGTCGTCACGCCGCCCGAATCATAGGCCAGTGGTACAATTAGCTTCGGTGCAAGGGTAGTTTGCACAATGACCAGAACGTAACCGCCGGCAATAAAATAGTACAAGGGTATGCCGGTGATGATGCGAAAGCAGCCAAGACTCACGCCAACACCGACGCCAATGGCGACGGCGACGCGCAGACCCCAAATCCCGATAGTGCCACCCGATACCGCATTCGCCTTCATGGAAACAGCGATCAGGGCGGGTTCTGCCAGTGTTGTGCTAAAACCGACGGCGAGCGCAAACAGGAGAACCCAGTAATAATCTTGCCAGGAAAGCCCTGCGGCACCCTGGTCGAGTGCATCGCGCAAAAAATCCGGGTCGGTCAGCTGGGCAGCCATCAAGCGGCCCAAGGGGAAGAGTGTCTGCTCCAGGCCGACGAGGAAAAGCCCGTAGCCCAACACGACTAAGACGAAACCGACTGCAATTTTTTTCTTGTTGGGTTCTGGCTCGCCGATCACCAGCCATTGTAACACGTACAAAAATACGACGATTGGCAAAATCTCGATGGCGCTGCCGGCAACAAACTTGATAATGGCGATGATCAGATCCATTGCAATGCGATTCCGTATAGCAGGACGAACAAGATCGGCGTCATTGCGGCAAGTGCGATGAGGCCAAAGCCATCCATCATGGGGTTTCGGCCGCGCAGAGAACTTGCGAGACCGATGCCCAGCGCGGTGACCAGCGGCACCGTAACGGTGGATGTTGTGACACCGCCGGAGTCATAAGCAATGCCGATTATCTCCTCCGGCGCCATGCTCGTTACCAGGACAATCAGGGTATAGCCTCCGATGATCATGATGGGTAAAGACCAGTTGGCGAGAATTCGAAATACGCCCACAACCAGCGCAACGCCGACGGCCAGAGCCACCGTCAAGCGAAGGCCAAGCGCATAGCCTTCCTTCGCTTCGACCGACGATTCGATCGCATTGGCTTGCGCTTCGACTTCCGCAGCTTCGGTGGCGACGGCAATCAATGCCGGTTCTGCAATGGTTGTCCCGAAGCCCAGCACAAATGCGAATACGATCAGCCAAAAGACGCTGCCTTTTTTCGCCAGGGAATGTGCCAGCCCCTCACCTATCGGAAACAGGGCAAGTCTCAAGCCAAAAATAAAGAATGCAAGACCAATGACGACAAGGAGACCGCCGCCAAGCAGCGGCAAAAGGGCGGTTGCCGAGCCCTTGATGACAAAGATCTGGAATACGCCGATGACCAAAACGATCGGCAAAAGGTCGCGGAAGCTCGCAAGTGCGTCTCCAGCCAGCGTGATCAGCGAATCCTTCAATGTGTTGGCGGCCTTGGCGGTAGGGGAGCCTAGACGTTACCGCGTGCAGACAGCAATGTAAAAACTTTGTAAACAGCCGGTCAATTATTTTACGAAAGCATGTCTACGAACCATTAGTCGGCCTCTCTAGGATAGCCATCAATGAAATTGTGATGACCCAAGGAGCACGATTATGGCACTCATTAACCGCATCTCGCGGCTATTCAAGGCGGATTTCAATGCCGTTCTCGATCGCATGGAAGAACCTGAGCAATTGTTAAGACAGGCCATTCGTGACATGGAGGACGAGCTTGTTACAGCCGACCAACGAGTAAGGGCCCGCGCGCATGAACAGGAATTACTGGGCTACCGGGAGGCCGAGCTCGAAGAAAAACTTGCCGGTCTCGAGGAAGAACTTGACCTGTGTTTTGGTTCAAAAAAGCACG
>JAPUHG010000026.1 GCA_027297845.1 Gammaproteobacteria bacterium
AAGCTGCGCGTTGTCCCAACTGTATTTGAATTTACTTTGTGGCGGAAGCGGCACCACAAGATCGATGATCCTTAGGTCGCCTTCGAGATCGACATCCATTTCGGCTCGGTAGACCAGGCCGAATACGGTGTCATCCGAGTACTGCCATTGCAGACCAACGAACGGCTGGATACCGATATCAGTTGCGTCCTGGAGTCTGACCTGGCCGTCAGGCGCACCGACGGCTGACTGGTTGATCGCAATTTGCATATCCATATCGGAGTAAACGATCGAAGCGCCGAAACCGATCGACACCCGGTCGTTAACCTTATATCCAAACGATGGCGATAAAGCGATCGCCTGCAAAGTGATTTCCTGAACAGCATAGCGGCCGACGAAGGTGGCTCCAAAATCCATGCCGGCACCGAAGGGCGCCGTCATCGCAAGTCCGAATCGCCAGCGTTCGTTCAGGGGCCTGACATAAAAGAAAGTTGGAATTGCGGCCACGGCACCGGCGTTGCCGCCATCGACACCGCCGGCGTCGGCTACAGTAGACTTGAAACTAATTTCCGGAACTAAAATCTGCAAACCATTCAGCATCATCGACTTATCGATCCCGGTCATGCCGGCTGGATTGGTCCAGGCGGAGTCTGCCGTGTACCTATTGGTCACGGCGCCTGAAGAAGCTAAACTGAGGCTGGACGGACTGCCGACCTCCGACAGGTAGAGGCCGCCGGCAATCGCCGGCGTCGTTGCCAGCACAATTGCCGCAGTGCATGCGCCGAACACCAAGCCCCTCGTGTGACGATGTAACCCAAACGCCCATTTACCCGTCATGTTTTTCTCCTCTCGAGTCCTCGAAATGCATAGCAATGCTACATCCAGATTCTCTTTAATTTCTACTTATGAGACATAGTGTAAATGGCGGGGGAGGCTGAATTCTGGTCATTTCGCGCCAATGTCCGCTTTTGGTCGTAAGCGGACATTATCCTGACGCCATTATCGCTTCCTAAAGACTATGCTAGATTAACAGACGCGCTCAACCGTTGCCTTGCAGAAAGTACTGTCGCTGACCCCCGGGATGATCCGCGGGCTATATTTTATCGGCTGGGTGTTGCCTGGCGCAGGGGATGAGCGCGGCGCGTTGGTAGCGATGAAAGCTGTCACCCTCGACGATACTTGCGGTTGTGCTAAGCCGGCGAAAGATATGCTCAAATGCTGTTTTTACGGTAGTCGTACCGGCACCTGAAGAACCTGTAACGACGACGACAGGATGCTGTCTTGACATGATCGTAGTAGTCCTTTGTTAGCTGTGAACGGGATGGCCGATTGAAAAAACGACCTTGAACACGGGCTAAACTAGCAGTTCATGAGATAAATAAAATTAAATCTTTCTTATTAAATACATAAGTTTTTATTAATGTGTTGCTGCCGCTGCCGATCACTGGATGTCGCATCATCATTGAGAGGCCTCGAACTAACCATTATGTGGTCATCCTCAGATTGTCGACTATGGGTTGCTGTGGCGAAACCGGTTTCATTCGAAGGCGCGACTTGTTTGGGGGCATCGAGGCACTATTGCCATTGAAAGCATTAATCAGTAGAAGAAGATCAAATGTGCAACAAATGTACCGATAGCAACGAACTCCTGGAATTCGACCGTGAAAGATACGCAAAACGCCAGCACAAGTGGGGATGACCCGGGTGAAATTCTCAATAAATGCCGAGCCTGGTCGGAAAACACATTTGAAAATGCGGTCGTCATGCCGAGTGAGCTTTACACGTCAGAAGCGATAGCGGCGCTCGAGAGGACGGCGATTTTTTCAAAGGAATGGATTTGTGTCGGTCGGGAGGAGCAGGTACCGAATAGCGGAGATTTCTTTACTGCAACGGTCAATGAATATCCGCTCATTATTGTTCGAGATAAAGATGGCACGCTCCTTGCCCATGCCAATATTTGCCGGCACCGGGGAATGAGGCTCGCAGAGGGCAGTGGCAACACGAAAGTTTTCTCTTGCCCTTATCACGCATGGACCTACAACCTCAATGGTTCCCTGAGGGGAGCGCCTTTTATGCAGGATGTGGCAGGCTTTGATGCCCGGTCCGTTCGACTTCCCGAAGTTAGGCTGGAGTGCTGGCAGGGATTCATCTATGTCTGCCTGGATCGTGATGCCGATCGGCTCGCGCCTCGGCTTGAGGGGCTGGTTGGCAAAATGGCAGAGTCATCGGTCGATAAGCTGGAGCTGGTATTTCTCGACACTGTGGAGTACGCATGCAACTGGAAGGTATTGCTGGAAAATTTTTGCGAGAGTTATCATCTTTTTTGTGTGCATCGCGAAACCCTGGAACCGATGTCACCGACCAAAAAGGTCAAGGTTTTGAATGGTTCTGACGGCTGGAATTTACATCGACTGGATTACAATCCACACGACGGAGTGGATGCCCATACCGGTTATATTGCCGCCGTATACCCAAACCACGCCATTTCATTTGGTGGAAAGACCGGACTCCTTTGGATTACCCCAACACCGCTCGCTGTTGATCGTACTCGTGTGACCTTAGGTGTCAGCAGCGCACCAGATATCGATGGTGGGGGAATCGGTGAAGCGTTTCGCAAGAAATCGCGTGAATTTGTTGCTGAATTCTTATCCGAGGACAAAGAAATTATCGAAGCGGTGCAAAAAAACCTGCCGGTGTTTGAACCGACACAACCGTATTGCGACAAGGAACGAACAAACTGGGAGTTTGGTCAGTATCTCGTCAAGCGATTGCTGGCCGAAGCAGCACAGTAGGCAAACAGCCGGAGAAAATATGGCGTAGCAGTTGCTCGCCGACAGGCGAGCAACCCGCTCACTCACCCTTTAAGCGTCGTTACCCTTCGCGGCCAGGTACAAGCCAGTCATCAGCATCAGGATCTGAAATTCCATACCGCCTTGCATGACATTGAAGCCTTTCGCTGCGTGTACCATCATGATGGCTCCGATCATGA
>JAPUHG010000260.1 GCA_027297845.1 Gammaproteobacteria bacterium
ATGGCTGGTTCGGCGAGGAAACCCAGAGTGTACTCGGCGAACTGGTCGCATCGCTCGGCAAGAAGAAAGAGTAAGAGCCTGCCTATTATCAAGTTGGCTGCCTATCGTGAATGTGGCGGTTTGAACAGGCAAAACAACGGCCCCGGACAATCTTGATACGTCGACGGACGATCTTGACTCAATAAAACGGGCCGAAATGGGGTTAAAGCTGTTCGGGCCACTGTGTTTCCCTCGTGCTCGATGAGCTTCGCGATCCGTGGCAATAGGCAGGGTCAAAAACTCAGTGGGCTTTGAGCAAGACGTAGACCGCGCCGCTTCCACCATGAGCCGGTGGCGTTGAGACATAGGCGGCGACTTCGGCCCTTTTGCGCAGGTAACTTCCTACCAGCGGTTTGATGACTGGTCCTGTGGGACCTGAACCTCGCCCCTTGCCGTGGACAACGCGCACACAACGCGAACCGATGGCGAGGCACTCGTCAATGAACTCCACGAGTACCTGTTTGGCCTGCTCAGCGGTCAGCCCGTGCAGATCACACTCGCATTCGACGGCGTACTGGCCTCGGCGCAGCTTGCGCATTACTTTAGGTGGCAGGCCGGGACGGGCATAGATCATTTCCTCGCCGGTTTGTATCTCTCCCGGGTGCGGCGCTCCGCTCAGGCTTTGCTCCATGACTTCGGCATTATCGCGGCGAGTAAATTTGGCGCTTGCTTTGGGCCTGGGTTTGTCGAGTTCTACGCGTGGCTTTTCCACCAGCTTGCGTACATCCTGCATGGCTTTTCGAAATTGAGATTTCTCGTCATCCACTTTGCTCATCCTTTGCCCCGGCAGCAAGTACTGCAACCGGTATGATCGGCCGGTCGTCGGCGCCCGTTTATAGTTGGCCGACGTGCTTTCCAGTATAGTAGGCAGCCGATGACGATGACCATACGCAACCTGCGTTCGTGGTAGGCAACCGCAAAGGGAAGCGCGGCTTGAAAATTCTTCTCAGCAATGATGATGGCTACCTGGCGCCGGGATTGCGTTGCCTGGCAGAGGCCATTTCCGACCTGGCGGAAATCACTATTGTTGCGCCTGATCGGAATCGCAGCGGCGCGAGCAATTCGCTAACCCTCGATATGCCGCTTCGGGTGCACCGGGCTGAACCTAATGTGTACTATGTCGAAGGTACGCCAACGGATTGCGTGCACCTGGCAATCACGGGTTTACTGGATACCGAGCCGGACATGGTCATCTCGGGTATTAATGACGGGCCGAACCTGGGCGACGATGTGCTTTATTCAGGTACCGTGGCCGCGGCGATGGAAGGGCGTTTTCTGGGTTTACCGACGATGGCGCTTTCCCTGGTCAGCGGGAACAACCGGCTGTTTGAAACTGCCGGTCGGGTGGCCAGGGATATGCTAATTCGCCTGACCGAAAACCCCTTGCCTGCCGATACTATTTTGAATATCAACGTGCCCGATTCAAACTACGAAAAAATATCTTCTTCGGTGGTGACGCGCCTGGGTCATCGGTTTCGGGCGGAACCGGTGGTTCGGAGCAAGGATCCTAAAGGCAAGGAGATCTTCTGGATAGGAGCGCCCGGCTCTGGTCAGGACGCGGGTCCGGGGACCGATTTTCATGCCGTCGCACAAGGGCAGGTATCGATTACGCCTTTGCAGGTGGATCTGACCCGGCACGCGGATCTCGAACAGCTGAGCCGCTGGCTGGAAGACGCACAATGAGCGGTCCCGATATCAGCGGGATTGGCATGACCTCGGCACGGACCCGGGACCGGTTGGTCAAGCGGCTGCAGGCAGGTGGTATCAGTAATGTCGATGTGCTCGAGCGCATTCGCAATGTTCCACGGCACCTGTTTGTCGATGAGGCGCTCGCCAGCCGGGCGTACGAAGACACGGAGTTACCGATCGGCCACAGCCAGACGATTTCGCAGCCCTACGTGGTCGCGCGCAAGACCGAGGCGCTAATCAGCGCGGGGCCGGTAAAAAAGGTTCTCGAGGTGGGAACCGGTTGTGGGTATCAAACTGCGGTTCTGGCGCCGCTGGTGGGGCAAATACACGGTATCGAAAGAATCGCACCATTGCTGCACAGAGCGAGGCAGACACTTTTTGAGCTGGGCATCAAAAACGTTCGTTTGAAACATGGCGATGGCTGGAAGGGATGGCCGGAGGAGGCGCCATTCGACGGTATTCTGGTTGCGGCGGCGGCCGAGACGACTCCGCAAGACCTGATCGATCAACTGGTGGTCGGTGGCCGGCTGATTATCCCGGTCGGCGGCCGAGGCGGACAGGATTTGTTGCAGTTGACAAAGCGCGCTGGCGGCACGATCGAGCGGGAGAGCCTGGGTCTGGTGAGTTTCGTCCCGCTGCTGGAAGGTAAGATCCGGTGAGCCTGTTCGGGGCGATTTATGACCGTGTACTGCGTTGGTCGCGCCATGAAGCCGCACCCTGGTACCTGGCCGGACTGAGTTTTGCCGAGTCCTCTTTTTTCCCGGTGCCGCCAGATGTGATGCTTGCGCCAATGTGCCTGGCCCGGCCGGAGCGGGCGATGCGTTTCGCCCTGATCACGTCGCTGGCATCGGTTATCGGCGGCTTGGCCGGTTATGCGATCGGTTATTTTGCGATCGACCTTGTTGAACCGTTGCTTAGAGATCTCGGCTATTCGGAGAATTACCAGCGGGTACAAGAGTGGTTCGGGCATTGGGGGTTCTGGGCGGTTTTTATTGCCGGCTTTTCACCGATCCCGTACAAGCTTTTTACCATCGCCGCCGGCGCGATGGGGATGCCCTTGACCGGTTTTGTGCTGGCATCGGTGACCGGCCGCAGTGCCCGGTTTTTCCTGGTAGCCGGTCTGATACGCTGGGGCGGACCGGCGATGGAAGACCGTCTGCGACGGCACA